>JACPWC010000047.1 GCA_016197225.1 Chloroflexota bacterium | reverse complement strand
GCTGGTCGGTCAACTCCCATAGTGTCAACTCGCCTGCAAATGCCAACTGCGTATAACACCGGGTTGCCGGCTCCGGTCGGGCTTCGCCCTTCCTTCGCCCAACCCTTGGTCTGTCACGTCGTTTGCCAGGAGCGGCAAACGCCGCGCCAGCCCTTCGGGTTCGGCAACCCGGAGACGTTATGTGAACATGTGGCAAAAGCAAAGACAAAGACCTGAGCCCTGACCATCGTGGTGTCCCAGGTCGTTAGCGAGGGCAGGGTATTTGTCATCGGGGCACCCTGGTTTGTGAGGGTGGCTCATAAGCCAGATGCCGTTCCAGGCTCAACGTCAGGAAGTCCCAAGGTCTCAGATTGTGGTAGTCCACCTGGAATGACCCATTGACCAAAGAGGATGTGAAAATGAACGAGTTGGTTCTTGTGCCGCTAGACAAATCGCATCTGACCGTCCTCCAAGTGTGGTTCAAAGATTCCGAGAGTCAGTGGGTAGATGAGCCCTCTGCTCAGTTCGTCGATTATGTTCGTTCCCAACCCCATTACTATGTCTGGATGGTTTACGATGGGAACCTGCCTGTAGCCTACGTTGGCTATGAGATAGCAGCAGATCAAACGGCCGGCGTGATGATCGTGGTGAATCCTGAGCACAGAAAACGTGGTTATGGCAAACATACTTTACAGGCTATAGCTTCAAGGCCAGAGGTCAAAGGCATCAAAGCGCTAACCGCAGACATTCGACCGAAAAACGAGGCCAGTGTGAGGTGTTTCCGTTCAGCAGGATATATTGACTGCGATTCGCCCTATGAGGGGCATATCCGGCTGGTCCATCCGATTTCGGCGTAACGGCTGGTTTCTGAAGTAGCGGCTCAGAGCTACGTGAGAGCTGCTGTAGTGCCACACGTCACATAACACCGGGTTGCCGGCTTCGTTCGCTACGCTCACTACGCCCAACCCTTGGTCTGTCACGCCGTTTGCCAGGAGCGGCAAACGCCGCGCCAGCCCGGCGGGTTCGGCAACCCGAAGACGTTAGGCAACATGGGATAAAACGGGTTGGCATATCTTCCGATAATTCTCCGGAATCGATGAAGATACACCGCATGTATGTGGCTCAATCACTAGTTGAACAGATCGACTTCGTCAGCGGAGGTGTCCCTATGAGACGACAGAATAGATTCCTGGCCGGGCTCTTTCTGAGCGAGATCCTGTGTTTCGGAATATCCTGGGCCGGCGACAATGTGTGGACGAGTAGTGGGCCGTATGAAGGTAAGAGAGATGTGTGGATAGCTGCATTGGTTCTGGATCCGAGTGTACCGACGACGGTGTATGCGGGTACCACGGAGGGGGTATACAAGAGCCTGGATGGTGGGGTGACTTGGGCCGAGGCCAGTGTCGGCCTGACAAGTTCCGCCGTCGCGGCACTAGCGGTGGACCCAGGCGCGACGCAGACCGTGTATGCTGGCACTGACTACGGCGGGGGGGTGTTCAAGAGTGTGGATGGCGGGGTAAGTTGGACTGCGGCCAACAACGGCCTGCCCGATGCCACAGATAAACGAAATATCGACGCGTTGATAGTGGACCCCAGCACACCGCAGACTGTGTATGCCGGCACTTGGGATGGGGTGTATAAGAGCATGGATGGGGGGGCGAGTTGGGTCGCGATCAACAACGGCATGGTCAACTGCTGTTGGTCAGAAAACCTCCATGTCTATGCAATGGCGATGGACCCGAGCGCACCGCAGACGATATACGCCGGTGGCTCAGGTGGGGCGTACAAGAGTGTGGATGGTGGGGAGAACTGGACAAGGATCACTGGCAACCTGAGTAATCCCAGTTTCTTCGGGCTGATGGTAGACCCGCGCGCCGGTCAAATAGTCTATGCGATCGCGGATAATGCGGCCTGGCCATTTAGGAGTCCTGATGGTGGAGTGACTTGGGTTCCTGGAGAAGACAGGGGCTTCCCCCAGTCCCGGACGGTGGCCGTGTCCCCAAGTACACCTCAGGCGGTATATGCCGGCACCACGGACGGGGTGTACCGGAGCGTGGATGGTGGGAAAACCTGGGCCGCATTCAACGACGATGAGCACCACGACATCGTTTCGCTGGCGGTATCTCCGACTACGCCACAGACGCTGTATGCTGGTACCACCGATGGCAGGGTATACATGATCACTCTTACAGGTCCTACTGTGGTCGGCACCCAGACTTGGGGTGAAGTGAAAGATCAGATCCGGTAGGCGGAATACACCCGCCCGGTGAGTGCCAATGGTGGTGTGAGCGTTGAGCGATGCAAGTAAAAAAAATCCCACGTCGCCTAACACCGGGTTGCCGGCTCCGTTCGCTACGCTCACTACGCCCAACCCTT
>JACPWC010000046.1 GCA_016197225.1 Chloroflexota bacterium | reverse complement strand
CTTCAAGACAGCGATTGAAACGTGTCTCCGAGAAATGCCGACGACGCATAAAGCCGCTTTAGATTCGTTACTGACTCTGCGCTTTCAGCGATTTGAAAAAGCGCAGTTTATGCCCGCGTGAGGTATATCTAACTCTACTTCCGCCTAAGGAGTCAATAGACGCACGTCAAGAAGTCATAGACATTTGTACTGAATTTGACATGACCAAAACGGGGGGGCTTTACCGGGTTTGGGATAAGGCTTACTGTCAACGGCTGAAAATTAGGGGGTATGCGAGGTAGATAAAAAAACCTTCCGGGCGTCAAAAGCCCGGAAGGTTTTTAGGCGGTCAGTTCAATCGGCTGGCTTACTACCCGCCCTGGCCCGGTGTCTACCGTGCCAACGAGGTCGTAAGCCATCGCCCCGGTGATTCGCACCGGCACGATCTCGCCCACCGGCGCGTCGCCTTCCACGAGCACCATGCCGTCAATCTCCGGCGCGTCGCGGTACGAGCGGCCCAGGCTGAGGCCGTCGCCTTTGCCTTCCACCAGCACCTCCAGCGTCTTGCCAATGAAGGCCTGATTCTTCTTCAACGAGATGTGCTGTTGCTGTTCCATCAGCCGGGCCCGGCGCTCCTCTTTCACTTCCGGCGGAACCGGGTCACCAAGCGGCTCGCTGGTCGTGCCAGGTTCAAACGAAAAGGTGAACGCGCCGAGGCGGTCGAATTGCAGTTCGGCGGTGAAGTCGAGCAATGCCTGAAACTCGTCCTCGGTTTCGCCGGGGTAGCCGACGATGAAGGTGGAGCGGATGGCCAGGTCGGGCATGGCGGCCCGCATCTTGGCAACCGTGTTGTGCACCCACTCGATGTTGGCCGGGCGGCGCATGCGACGCAGGGTTTGCGGGTGACCGTGTTGCAAGGGCATGTCGAGGTAAGGCAACACCTGCGGCAGGCGGGCCATCGTTTCGATCTGGCGGTCAGTGACGTAGCCGGGGAAAGCGTACATGATCCGAATCCACTTGAGGCCGGGCGCAGAGTCGGCCAGCCGCTCCAAGAGAATCGAAAGCCCCTCTTTCATTCCCAGATCGTGACCCCAATCTGTCGTATCCTGAGCGATCAGAATCAACTCCTTCACGGCCATCGCCTCAAGCTGTTGAGCTTCGGCCACAATGCTTTCGACCGGGCGGCTGACGGCTGTGCCTTTGATGAGCGGGATGGCGCAGAAGGCGCAGGGGCGGCGGCAACCGTCGGCGATCTTCAGGTAGGCGCTGGCCCCTTGCACGGCGGTTCGCAGAGCGCCCTTTTCGTCTGAGCCGACAACGGGCGAGTCGGGCAGATGATAAATGGGTTGCGGGTGAGGTTGCGCCCGCAATCGCTGAACCAAATCCACAATGTCCATCCAGCGCCGCGTGCCGATGATGCCGTCGAGGCCGGGCACTTGTTGGGTAAGCTGAGCGCCGTAGCGTTGCGAGAGACAACCGGCGGCGATGAGGAGTTGGCCGGGCTTCTTATTATCGGCCAGCTCGCGCAGGGCATTCACCGACTCTTCTTTGGCCGGGCCGATGAAGCCGCAGGTGTTGACGATGAGCACGCCCGCCTTGCCGGGATCGGCCACACCTTTGTAGCCCGCGCCGCCCAGCAGTTGGGCCATACTCTCGGAATCGACGGTGTTTTTAGAACAGCCGAGGCTGAGGAGGTAGAAGGATTTTGATTTCGACATTCTTATCCGTAACTTTTGCTGGAGCTATCCGACGATACATAAGACGGCATGATTTCACGGGGTCGCCGTCTCTGTCGCAGTCGCCGTCGCTGTAGCCGACTCGTCAATTGTTGGAAACGGCGTGAGGGTTCCATCGGGTGTAGACGTGAACAGGGTCGGGTCGGGAGTCGGCGTCCCCGTGTCACACACTAGTTGAGCGGCGGCCCGTTTGTCCTCAGTCGGCTGATCAAAATTGATTTCGAGGGCCGCCGCATATTCCAGAGCCGCGCCGCACGGGTCGCCGCCTGCATCTAAAAACTGCGCGTAGCCCAGGTGGGCATCGTGCAGGCGGGTGATCGTATCACGGAAATAGGGGGCAAGGGTGTAAAGCAGTTGAAAGGTTTCAACCGTCTGGCCCCAGTTGAGGCCCCAGTACGACACGCCGGAGATGTAGATGGCCGCCCACTGTTGATATTGCCGGGCCTCTTCGTCGAGCAAGCCGTAGCGGGCGGCCTGATCAAGATCGGTCAGGCCTAGTTCCAGCGCCCCGTCGTTGATGGCCTGGATGCCGCGGCCACGATAGGCCTGATAGAGTCTGTTGCGAACGGCGGCGCTTTCGTAGTTCGGGTCGGCGATTTGCACGGCTTTGAGTTTTTGGATGGCTGCGTCCCAGCTTTTGGCGTCGAGGTCGGTCTGGGCTTCGGCGAACATGGCTGGCGCGTCCTGCGGCTCGACGGTGATGGCCGGCAGGGTGGGCGTAGTGGCTGGGGCGGGCGCAGTGGCGTTTAGGGTGGCGCGGGCCTCAACGAGGCGCGACGCGGCATCCAGATAATTGGGATTGAGGCTCACAATGTATTCAAACCGTTGAGCGGCCAGCAGGTAACGGCCCGCGTCCATGTCTTCCAGGCCCAGGTTGTATTGCCGCTCGATTTCTTCGACTTGAGCGGTGGCGGCGGCGTTGCGGGAGCGCATGATAACGGCCTGAGGCGGGTCGGGGCCAATTCGAGGGCGAAGCGGATGTTTGACTGTGAAGCGTATGATGAAAATAGGCTGAGAGCGAAGATTGACGAATCTTTTTGCCTTCTAGTGTGGTATAAAAGTAACGAAGGAGCACAGTACATTGTCATGTATCTGAGTCGCGGCGGCTTCAACTTGCGCAAGGTGCGGCGCAATAATCCCAATCGGATGGCGCTTTACCTCGTTCTGATTATTGCCGGGTTGTATGTGCTCAACTTGAGGAAGGAAGGCGTTATTGATCCGATTGGAGTGTTCACGCCCACTGCCACCCGCAACCCGGTGTCTTACAGCGAAGAGGCCGAGACCCAGTTCTCCGCCGGGCAGTTGGACAAGGCCGTTGAAGCCTATCTCAGGGCTATTCAGTTAGACACCAAAAATGTTGAGTACCGGATTCGGTTGGCCCGGATTCAGGTATACGCCAACAAGCCGGAGGACGGGGTGAAGACTGCCGGGGACGCCCTCCTGTTGGCGCCAGAGAACAGCACTGCCCATGCCGTCCATGCCCTGGCCCTGGATTGGACGAGCGAGTACGAAGCCGCCAGCGACGCCGCCGTGCGCGCTATCCAACTTGACCCGAACAACGCCCTGGCTCACGCCTACTATGCCGAGATTCTCACCGACCTGCAACGCTACGCTCAGGCGCGGGACGAAGCCAGGGAGGCCCTCAGGCTCGACCCGAACAGCATGGATGCTTACCGAGCTTATGGATGGTATCTCGAAAGCACCAGTAATTACGAAGAGGCGATTGAAGCTTACAAGTCGGCAGTTCAAATCAACCCCTATCTGCCGTTCCTGTACATGCAAATTGGCGTCAACTACCGGGCTATCTTCGAATACGATCTGGCCGTTCAATATTTCCAGCGGGCCAGTTCCATCAACCCGAACGACATCGGCCCCTACCTCTCGATCAGCCGCACGTATTTTCAGACCGGCGAGTATGGTCGCGCGTCACAGTATCTTGAGTCGGCGCTGGAGATTGACCCGGCCAACTCGGCCGTTCACGGCCAGTTGGGGCTGGTGTACTTCAAGTCGCTGAACTACGAGAGCGCCATTCTGGAACTTGGCTGTGCGGTGGACAGTTGCGCCTGGCAGGAAGGCAATGTAATCCGGGTGAACACCGACGTGGTTAAGTTAGGCTGTTCGTTTTTAGAGAAAGGTTGCCCGGAGAGTGACAAGCCCGAAGTTCAGGTGGAAGGGCTGGCGCTCGATAAGTCGTCGCTCGAAACCTATTACACCTACAGCTCGGTGCTGGCCGCCCTGGCCGTGCCCGGCGAAGGCAAGCCTTATTGCAACCGCGCCCGCCCGCTCTTCCAGCAAATTCTGGCCTCATTCTCCGACGATACGGTTGTAGTCAACATCATGCAAGAGAATGAAAACGTTTGCCAGATTGCCGACAACGGCGGAACCAACCCTGTGGCCGCCGCCACCCCCGCCCTGGCGGTTACTCCAACACCGTAGTTAACCACCCCGTAACCCCTCATTACCAAACCGTAACACCCCCCCGCGAAGCCACGTAACACAGCCTGAGGTACAATTCCCCTCAGAAACGGAACTGCGAACCGAGAAATCCGTCTTACCAACATATCTGTCGCGTCCGCTGCCCAATCTCTAATTCTCCAATTCTCTAATCTCCAAGAGTTCACCATGCGCCTCTCCCGCCTCTTCCAAGCCCTCTCCCTCCTCGTCATCGTCGCCCTCGCCTGCCAGTGCGGGGGCGGCATCACTACACCCACGCCCACAGCGCCGACCAAGCCGCCGCCCGTCGCCAACGTCACCTTCAAGCCGGTGGTGGCCGATCACTTCCCCGGACGCGGCGACGAACTGCAAATTGACGGCGCGATTGACGTGTACTTCGACCAGCCAATGGATCGGGCCTCGGTGGAGGCCGGGTTCGCCGTCTCCCCGACCATGGCCGGGTCTTTCGAGTGGCTGGACGACTCAACCGTGCGCTTCACGCCCTCCAACCCGCTGGAGCGGGCGACGCGCTACACCGTCACCGTCAACGCCGAGGCCAAAAACAAAGGCGGCCTGGCGCTGGGCGAGCCGTTCTCGTTCAACGCCGACACCGTCGGCTTCCTCGAAGTGACTCAGGTTCTGCCCGCGCCCGACACAATTGACGTGGAAGTGAACTCGATCATCACCGTCATGTTCAACCGCCCGGTCGTGCCGCTCGGCCTCTCGGAAGATGCCGGCAACTTGCCGAACCCGGTGACGTTTGAACCGGCGATTGAGGGCAAAGGCGAATGGCTCAACACCAGCATCTACGTCTTCAGACCCAAAGTGTTGGCGGGAAGCACGGCCTACACCGCCACCGTGAAAGGCGGCCTCACCGACACCACCGGCGGCTTGCTCGAAGACGATTTTAGTTGGTCGTTCACCACCATCCCGCCCCAGGTCACCACCTCCGACCCGTTCTTCGGCGCGTTCGACGTGGCCCTCCGGCAACCGATCACCGTCACCTTCAACCAGCCGATGGACAGGGCCAGCACCCAGGAGGCGTTTACGGTGAAGGCCGGCGATGAAGCAGTATCGGGCCGCTTCCAGTGGAATGATGACAATACGGTGATGACCTTCACCCCGGCGGGCATGGAGCTTGCCAAAACTTACGTGGCGACCGTCGCCACCACCGCAAAGGCGGCTGACGGTCAGACCCCGCTGGCCGAAGTATATTCGTGGTCGTTCAACACCGTTCTCTTCCCTGGCATCCAGTCCACCCGGCCAGCCGACGGCGGCACGCTGGACACCTACGGCGGCTTCCAAATTTTCTTCAACTCGCCGATGGACGAGAAGACGTTGATGGACAATGTCACCATCATTCCCGAAGCGACCGCCGTTTACACCTACTACAGCCAGTACGACAAATCGCTCTACATCAACTACAACTTCAAGCCATCCACCGATTACACGGTGACGCTCGGCCCGGACATGGCCGACCCATATGGCAACAAGATCGGCGCGACCACAATCGTCAACTTCACTACCCGGCCTTACGACCCGCTCTTCCAATTGAACACGCGCGGCGAGGCGGGCACTTACTCGGCTTACCTGCCGACCTCGCTTTACGCTACTTACCGCAACTTCTACGATCTCAACTTCACGCTTTACCGGATGAGCCTGAACGACTTTGGCAAATACACCAGCCCGGACAATTACATCTTCCGCCAGTCGTATCAGCCAGGTGACGTCCTTCGCGAGTGGAGTTTGAGCGTTGAGCAGTTCCCCAACGACAACGCTTACGTCAAAGTGCCGATGACCGAAGATGGGAGCGCCCTGACGCCCGGCCTCTATTTCCTGCGCGCCCGGACTCCCTATCCTGAACCTGCTCAACATCTCCTGGTGGTTTCGAAGATCAACCTGACCGTGAAGACCACGTTCGACGAAGCGCTGGTCTGGGCCACCGACCAGCAAACCGGCCAGCCCGTTCCCGAATTACCAATTACCGTTTACGACCGGAACTTCAATGCCGTCGCCAGCGGCACAACCGACGCCGACGGCCTCTTCCGCGCCGACACCCCCAAACTGCCCGACCTGTGGACGACGGTTTACGCCGTCGCCGGTTCCGAGGGCACCGACAATTTCTCGGTTGGCCTCTCGCAGTGGTCGAACGGCATTGACGGGTTCGACTTCCAGCAACCAACCGACTACTACCCGCGCTTCGGCCAAATCTACCTTTACACCGACCGGCCCGTGTACCGCCCCGGCCAGGAAATATCGTTCAAAGGCGTCGTCCGCGCCGAGAATGACGCCCGCTTCTCTCTGCCCGACTACAGCCGAATGTTCGTGAACATCACCAACGATCAGGGCGAGTCAGTTTACAACGAAGAGTTGACGCTGACCGAGTTCGGCACGTTCGCCGCCCAGTTCACCCTCGCCGACGAAGCCGGAACCGGCTACTACAACCTCAGCGCCTTCTTCGACGAGCGCGTGAGCAGTAACCTCGGCTTCCTCGTGGCCGAATATCACAAGCCCGAATTTCAGGTGACCGTCACCACCGACGAAACCGAAGTGGCCCAGGGCGACACCATCCACGCCACCGTCGAGTCGCAGTTCTTCTTCGGCGGCGCGGTGTCGAACGCCAACGTCGAGTGGACTCTGCTCTCGGCCAACTCCTTCTTCCAGTACGACGGCCCCGGTTACTACGACTTCATTGACTTCGACTATACCTCCGGCGAAGGCACGCCATTCTATGGCGCGTTCGGCGAAGTGATCGCCTCCGGCTCAGGTGTTACCGACTCTGCCGGGAAGCTGGCGATCAACATCCCCGCCGACATCGGCAAGAAGACAACGTCGCAGTTGTTCACCCTCGAAGCCACCGTCACCGATGTCAACAACCAGTCGGTGAGCGGGCGGACGTCGGTCACCGTGCACCAGGGCGATTTTTACCTCGGCGTCGGCCCCGAAGAATTCCTCGGCCTGACCGGAGAAGAATCAACGTTCAACCTCATCGCCCTCGGCTGGCACGGCGAGCCGCAGGCCGGCCAGCAAGTGACCGTCACTTACTACGACCACGAGTGGCTCAGCGTACAAGAGGAAGACGAGTTCGGCAACAAGGTTTGGACGTGGACGGTGAAGGACACGCAAGTGGGCGACCCCGACACGGTGACGACCGACTCGAAGGGGTTGGCCGTCTCAACCTTCACCCCCGAAACCGGCGGCACCTACAAGATCGCCGTCACCGCCAAAGACTCCGGCGGGCGCACGATCCGGTCGGCGACGTACATCTGGGTCGCCTCGCGAGAGTTCATCTCGTGGCGGCAGGAGAACAACAACCGCATCAGCCTTGTGCCAGATCGCAAATCGTACAAGCCCGGCGACACGGCCAGCATCCTGATTCCGTCGCCGTTCCAGGGTGAGACGACGGCGCTGATCACCGTCGAGCGCGGCGGCTTCTACAAGACCGAAGTGCTCACCCTCACCAGCAACAGCACCACTTACCAATTACCAATCACCGCCGACTACGCCCCTGATGTCTTTGTGTCTGTAGTCATTATGAAGGGCATGGACGAAACCAACCCCGTCCCGGCCTTCCGCATGGGTCTGACCAAGCTCACGGTCAGCCCTGAGCAACAGGTCATCAACGTCGAACTTACGCCTGACAAAACCAAAGCCGGGCCGCGCGACGAAGTGACCTACAAAGTGAAGGCGACGAACTACAAGGGCGAGCCGGTGCAGGCCGAGTTCTCGCTGGGGCTGGCCGACCTGGCCGCCCTGTCGCTGGCGGCCCCCAACAGCGGCCCGCTCCTCGACGCTTTCTACGGCGAGCGCGGCCTGAGCGTGCGCACCGGTGTCGGCCTCACCCTCTCGGTGGATCAACTGAACGTGGAGACGGCGGCCATCAAGGGCGGCGGCGGCGGCGGTGATGCCGGCTTCGCCGACGTGCGCGGCGACTTCCGCGACACCGCTTACTGGAACGCCACCGTCGCCACTGACGCCAATGGCGAAGCCTCGGTCACGATCAAGTTGCCCGACAACCTGACCACCTGGCGGCTCGACGCGCGCGGCGTCACGAAAGAAACCCTCGTCGGCCAGAACACGGTAGACATCGTCGCCACCAAAGATTTGCTCATCCGCCCTGTTACCCCGCGCTTCTTCGTCGTCGGCGATCAGGCCGAGTTGGCGGCGGTGGTCAACAACAACACGGACTCCGATCTTACGGTGGATGTGAGTCTAAGTGGATCGGGCTTCACGTTGGCCGACCCGGCGCAACAAACGGTGACGGTGAAAGCCAGAGACCGGGCGCAGGTGGAGTGGTCGGCGACGATTGCCGATGTAGCCGTCGCCGATTTGACCTTCTCTGCCGTGAGCGGCGCCCTGTCCGACGCCTCCAAGCCGCCTCTCGGCCAGCCGCCGGATCAATTGATTCCCGTTTACAAATACTCCGCGCCCGAAACTGTTGGCACGGCGGGCGAGTTGGACGGGCAGGGGTCGATCACCGAGTTGATCGCCCTGCCGCGCCGCTTCGACGCTTCGCAGGGCGACCTGACGGTGAAGCTCTCGCCGTCGCTAGCGGCAGGCATGATTGACGGCCTCGACTACCTCGAGCACTTCCCTTACGAGTGCACCGAGCAGACCATCTCGCGCTTTCTGCCCAACGTGCTGACGTATCGCGCCCTCAAAGAGTTGGGCGTGAACGACCCGGCGCTCGAACAGCGCCTCACGAGTCTGGTGAACTTTGGTGTGCAACGCCTGCTCTCGCAACAACACGCCGACGGCGGCTGGGGCTGGTGGTCCACCGATCAGTCCAACGCCTTCATCACTGCTTACGTGTTGTTTGGGCTGAATCAGGCGAAACAGGCCGGGTTCAACGTGGGCGACTCGGGCAGTGGCGGCGACACCCTGGATCGGGCGGCCAGTTTCCTCGAGTCGCAGATCAAGTCGCCGCAAAATCTCAAATCATCGTGGCAACTCAACCGGCAGGCCTTCATGCTCTACGCCCTGGCTGACTATGGCCAGCCCGACACCAGCGCCACGGTGCTGATGTACGAAGACCGCGACCGGATGGACACTTACGCCCGCGCTTACCTGGCGATGACGCTCCACAAGATTGACGAAGGCGACTCGCGCATCAAGACGATTCTCTCGGATATCAACAACGCCGCCATCGTCTCGGCCACGGGCGCGCACTGGGAGGAGAGCGGGCGCGACTGGTGGAACATGAACACCGACACGCGTTCGACGGCCATCGTGCTTTCGGCGCTGGCCAAACTTGATCCCGAAAACAACCTGAACCCAAACGTGGTGCGCTGGCTGATGGTCGCCCGCAAGGCCAACGGCGCGTGGGAGAGCACGCAGGAGACGGCCTGGGCGCTGATTGGCCTGACTGACTGGATGACAGCCACCGGTGAACTCAAGGCGAGTTACGATTACAAGCTCACGCTCAACGATCAGGAGTTGCAGTCCGGCTCGGCCAATGCCGACAATTTGCGGCAGACGGTTGACCTGCAAGTGAAGGTGGCCGACCTGATCAAGGATCAGGCCAACCGCCTGGTGTTCGACCGCACGGCGGGCGACGGCCGGCTGTATTACACCGCTCACCTGCAAGTGTATCAGGCCGTGCAGGACATCAAGGCCCAGAACAAGGGCATCATCGTCGCCCGGCAGTACACCATCCCCGGCCCCGACTGCGGCGGCAAGAATCAGCCGGCCTGCCCGGCGGTCACCTCGGCCAAAGTGGGGCAGGACATTCTGGTGAAGGTTACGCTCATCGCCCCGAATGATTTGTACTATGTGATCGTTGAAGACCCGATCCCGGCTGGGGCAGAGCCGGTGGACACGAGTTTGCTGACGACGAGCGTCGTCGGCGAAGCGCCGCAGTTGAATTTAGCCGATCCGCTTTACTACGGCTGGGGCTGGTGGTGGTTCTCCAACACCGACCTACGCGACGAAAAAGTGGTGCTCTCGGCCACCTACCTGCCGAAAGGCACGTACGAGTACACCTACACCCTGCACGCCTCGCTGGCTGGCACGTACAACGTCATCCCGACGACGGCCAACGAGTTCTACTTCCCCGAAGTTTCGGGGCGGGGAGATGGGGTAGTGTTTACGGTGGAGCCTTGAACCTGATGCTGTTTAGTTTGGCCGGTCTAATCCGCCCACTACCTTTGGCTCCAACTTCTCCCTGCCTCTGCCGGGAAGCCGCCGCCGTAGGAACAAAGGTGAGGCGAGGATCAGGAAGCCTAATGGATAGGGGAGTTTGTTGAGAATGAAAAAGAGCCGACGGATAAGTCGGCTCTTTTGATTCATATGCTAAAAATCAACCCCTGATTGATCTGCTGTATCTTATCCAACTCCGACACCAGCAGGTAGAGCAGGGCGCAGGTACACAGGGCCACAAAGGCCAGCATCAGGCTCACGCTTGCGAGTTTGAGGAGACGATCTCTGTTCATGTCCCGTTCAATCGTAAGGCGAATTGGCAATTCGCCTAACATTACAGCGTGGGCGTGATGATGTTTGAGAACACGTTGCCAATGGCCGGGCCTAAGAGAGCCAGCACCATGATTACGGCCACGGCCACACAACAGACCAAAAGCACCAGAATGACGACGGCGGCAATAATAATGGCAATTGTTCGTCCGGTATCCATTTACAAGCCCTCCTTTCAAGCCAGAGTGTAGCCGCTTTTGAGAGCCGATGCAAATTGCTGGCGGGTGGCCCCGGCGAACGCCTATGCCAAAACCTGCTTGAGGTATAAAATCGGAGGCAGGGGAGAGACCAGATCGCCGAAGACACTGTTCAACTTACAATACAGGTTGATCTCGAAGATGGCGACGACCAAGAATTGATGACGCTCACGAAACAGGTGGCGGACGAACTCAGGGAGTTGGAAATTGAGACGGTGGAGTTGGGCCGCAATGAAGCGCCGCCAGGCGCGATGTCTGGGCCGGGCATTGACTGGAGTCTGGTGCTGGTCACACTGGCGGCTTCGGGCGGGGTGCTCACCACCGTCATCAATTTGCTTCAGGCCCGGCTCTCTCGCGACGAGCGCCGCAGTGTCACCGTTGAGATCGGCGGCGACAAGCTGACGCTGACCGGCGTTTCTTCTGAACAACAACAGCAGTTGATTGACGAATGGCTCAAGCGGCAAGCGAAGGGCGGCAAGAAGTAGCTTTTGGAAGTTTTTGCTTGACACTTATCACGCCGGGTTATAAAATCCTCGGCGTACGAATTTGACGGTGGCGGGGGAGAGATTCCCGTTTTCGGGAGCGCCGAAGGGGCAAGACCAGGCTGTGCCGCAGGCTGGCCGAAACTCTCAGGCAAAAGGACCTCGCCGCCGTTTCCTCTGGAAAGTTATCGCCGCAATGGTGGCGACACCGATGGGGCAAACCCTTGCCCTGAGCGAAGTCGAAGAGTCGCTCAGGCGGGGCGAATCTCTCAGGTCCAAGACAGAGGGACGCAAATGGCTTCGGGCCGTTTGTGTCCCTTTTTGATTCTGAAGGGCTAATACCTTTTACCACGAAGACATCAGGGCACAAAGTTGCACAAAGAAAACTTTGTGGACTAGTGGCTTTGTGCCTTCGTGGTGAATCGTTCTAACTCTACACTCTAACAGGAGAAAGCCATGAACATTCCATCCGATCTGAAATATACCAAGAACGACGAGTGGGTGCGCGTCGAAGGGGAGACCGGCACGGCCGGCATTTCCGACTATGCCCAGAACCAGCTTTCCGACATCGTCTTCGTCGAACTGCCCTCTGTCGGGGCAACCCTCAAGCAGGGCGAGTCGTTTGCTTCGGTTGAATCGGTGAAGGCCGCCAGCGACGTTTACCTGCCCATCGGCGGCGAAATCACCGCCGTCAACGAAGCCCTGTCCGACTCGCCCGAACTCGTCAACCAAGACCCGTATGGCAAAGCCTGGATGGTGAAGTTCAAAGTGGCCGACATGAGCGAGCTAAATGGCCTGATGGACGCGACTGCCTACCAGGCTTATTGCGACGAGCGCGCACATTAATTCTCCAATTCTCTAATTCTCCAATGCTCGAAAAATCCAGATTGGAGAATTAGAGGATTAGAGATTGTCGGAGTACCCCATGTCCTACATTCCCAACACCGACGCCGACCGCAAGGCCATGCTGGCGACTATCGGAGTCAAAAGCGTCGAAGAACTATTTGACGACATCCCGGCCAGTGTCCGCTTCCCCGACCTCGATCTGCCGGGGCCACTCTCCGAGCCAGAGACTCTTCGAGAACTGGGAGAGTTGGCCGAGTCCAACGGCCACACCGGCAACTCGCTTTGTTTCCTCGGAGCCGGGGCTTACAACCACTTTATCCCCTCGGTGGTCAACCATACGATTTTGCGCGGCGAGTTTCTAACAGCTTACACGCCCTACCAACCCGAAGTGTCACAGGGCACTCTGCAAACCATCTACGAATATCAATCCATGATTTGCGCCCTGACCGGCATGGAAGTGGCGAATGCCAGCCACTATGACGGCGCAACTTCGCTGGCCGAAGCCGTCATTCTGGCCGTCAACCACTTCAAGCTTAAGCGCCGGAAGGTGCTCATGTGCCCGCGTGTTCACCCGCAATACCGGGCTGTGGCGCGCACCTACACTCAGGGCATGGGCCTCAATCTCACTGGCGATGACGAGGCCGACCTGCTGGCCCAGGACCTCCTGCCTCAACTCGATGCGGACACAGCCCTGTTCGTGGTGCAATACCCCAACTTCTTCGGCGGCATCGAAGACCTTAAACCCATTGCCGAAGCCGTTCACGCCGCCGGGGCTTTGCTCTGCGTTGTGACCAATCCGATCGCCCTCGGCCTGCTCACGCCGCCCGGCGCGTTCGGGGCCGACATTGTGGTGGGCGAAGGCCAGCCGCTCGGCGTTCCGCTTTCTTACGGCGGGCCGTATCTCGGCTTCTTTGCCACCAAGAAGGATTATGTGCGCAAGATGGCGGGGCGGCTGGTGGGCGAGACCACGGACGCCAACGGCAAGAAGGGCTACGTGCTGACTCTTGCCACTCGTGAGCAACACATTCGCCGTGACAAGGCCACGTCCAACATCTGCACCAACCAGGGCTTGATGGCGACAGCGGCGGCAGTCTACATGTCGGTGATGGGCAAGCACGGCTTGCGCCGGGTGGCCGAAGTGTGTTACCACCGCGCCCACCACGCCGCCGGCCGCATTGCCGAGATTGACGGTTACACCGTCATCCATGACCAGCCCTTCTTCCACGAGTTTGTCGTCAAGTGTCCGCGCCCGGTGTCCGACATCAACGCCGACTTGTTCAATGAGCACGGCATCATCGGCGGCTACGACCTGGGGCAGGACTACGCCCATCTCGACGGCCACATGCTCCTGTGCGTCACCGAGTTGAACACGCCGGACGATATTGAAGAATTGGTGGAAGCGTTGGAGCATTTAGCCTGAGGAATACCCAATACAGAATACCGAATACTCAATAATATTGGGTATTGAGTATTGTGTATTGAGTATTGAAATGAAAATGACCGAACCTCTCATCTACGAACTTTCATCTCCCGGTCGCGTCGGCATAGCCCTGCCTGAGCCGGACGTGCCTCTGGCCGAGTTGCCTGCCGGGCTGGTGCGCGACGCCGACTCGTTGGATTTGCCCGAAGTGTCGCAATTGGACGTGGTGCGCCACTTCAACCACCTTTCGATTTTGAACCACTCGATTGATCGCGGTTTCTACCCGCTCGGCTCTTGCACCATGAAGTACAACCCGCGCCTCAATGAAGACACGGCCCGCCTGCCGGGCTTTGCCTTCTCACATCCTTTGCAAGACCCCGGCACGGCTCAGGGCAACCTGGCCCTGATGTATCAATTGCAGGAATGGTTGAAAGAGATCGGCGGGTTTGTTGCGGTGACGTTGCAACCGGCGGCGGGCGCGCACGGTGAGTTCACCGGCATTCTGATGATGCGCGCCTATCACCTGGATCGGGACGACACGGCCCGCAAGAAGATTCTGATTCCCAATTCGGCGCACGGTACCAACCCGGCCAGCACGACTATGAGCGGCCTCGAAGTCGTCGAACTGCCGTCGGACGACCGGGGCAACATTGACCTTGAGGCGCTTCGCAACGCCTGCGGCCCGGACGTGGTTGGCCTGATGATCACCAATCCCAACACGCTCGGCCTGTTTGAGGAACACATCGAGCAGGTGGTGAAGCTGGTTCACGAGTGCGGCGGCCTTGTTTATGGCGACGGGGCGAACATGAATGCCATCGTCGGCGTGGCCCGCCCCGGCGACCTGGGCTTCGACGTAATGCACTACAACCTGCACAAGACGTTTTCCACCCCGCACGGCGGCGGCGGCCCGGGCAGCGGGCCGGTGGGCGTGTCTGAGCGGCTCAAAGATTTTCTGCCCGCGCCTCTCATCGGCATTGTCGAAGAAGGCGACGACGACGAGCCGCCACTGTATGGCTTCGTCACGCCCAAGAAGAGCATCGGACGAGTGAAGGCCTTCAACGGCCAGTTTGGCATGCACGTCCGCGCTTACACTTACATTCGCGTTCACGGCGCGTCTGGCCTGCGAGAGAACTCGGAAGCGGCGGTGCTGAACGCCAATTACCTGCTGGCCAAACTCAAGGGCGCTTACAAAGTCGCTTATGATCGCGTTTGCATGCACGAGTTCGTGCTGGAAGGCCACTGGGCCGACGCGCCCGACGTTCACGCCCTCGACATCAGCAAGCGGCTGATGGACTTCGGCATCCACCCGCCGACCAACTACTTCCCCCTCATCGTCAAAGAGGCGCTGATGATCGAGCCGACCGAGACCGAGAGCAAGGAGACGCTCGACCAGTTTGCCGAAGCGATGCTGGTGATTGCCAGGGAAGCGCACGAAAGCCCGGAAGTGCTCAAGACCGCGCCGCACGTCACGCCCGTGGCCCGGCTTGACGAGGTGCGGGCCGCGAAGGAGTTGGTGCTGTGTTGCCGGCCAATACCTGAGTGGGCGGAGTAACCTGATCCAGACCCCAAAGGTTTTTTGAAACCTTTGGGGTCTTTTTATCTGTCCAAATGGACGATACAGTCGCCGCTCCCCGTGTGATAAAATCCTCCCAATCTTGTATTCTTTGGGGCGCATCACAGGGGTGAAAGGCGGCTTACTATGTTCGGCAAAACCAAACTTTTCAGTTTCATCCTTATCCTCACCGCGTTCGTGCTCGCGGGCTGTAAACAGCAGGAACAAGCTACTGACCAGCGCGGCCTGCGCCTGCCCGAAAGCCCGCTCCTCACCTTCCTCGAGCACAAGTCGGGCCTAATTGCCTACGTCGGCTCCGACGGTAACGTCTACACCGTCAACCAGACCGGCAAGAACCCGGCCCAGATCACGGACGATGCCGCCGTCGAGGGCGACAGCCAGCGCTACTATCAATACCCCACCTGGTCGCCCGACAGCAAGTCGCTGACCTTCTTCAGCCTCAGCGGCTCGGACCAGAGCGATCTGGAGACGGCCATTTACGTGGCCGACGATGACGGCCAGAACAAAGTTGAGGTCTACAAGGCGGATGACGGCAGCCGCCCGGTCTATCTCTCCTGGTCGCCCGACTCGGCCAACATCACCTTCATCGCCACCATCGCCGGCAGCAGTGGACTGTCGTTCAACATGGTTCCGGCGGCAGGCGGCGAGATTCAAGTGCTCGACACCGGCTCGCCCTATTATTGGGACTGGCGGCCCGACGGCTCCGGCATGTTCATTCACGCTGGCGGCGCGCGGACGGCCGACCCGCTGGCCCGGCTCTCGTTCCTCAGTTTGGCCGACGGCGTGGTGGAAGACGGACTCTTGCTCAAACCCGCCACTTTCCAGTCACCCGCCTTCTCGCCCGACGGCGCCCGGCTCTTGCTGGCCGCCGAAAATGCCGACGGCAAGAATGCGCTTTTGCTCACCGACCTCTCCGGCGAAATTCAAAATGAATTGACGACGTTTGAAACCTCGGTGGCTTTCGACTGGTCGCCCGACGGCAAGCAGGTGGCTTTCATTCACAGCACCGAAGCGTCGTTCACAGTTGGCAAGTTGAATTTGGTGGACGCCGACGACCCGACGAAACTGGTGGAAGTGGATCAGGAAGACATTGTGGCCTTCTACTGGTCGCCCGACAGCAAGAAGGTGGCCTATTTTGTGCCGGTGCGAGCGCCCGTCACCGACTCGTCGGGCCAGCCTACCCAGGACACTCAGCTTATCTTGAAGATGTACGTGGCCGACGCCATCACCGGCAAAAGCACCTTGCTGTGGACGTTCGTTCCCACCCAGGAGTTTTTGCAGACCATGCTCTTTTTCGATCAGTATGCGCGCTCGTCCACTATCTGGTCGCCCGACAGCCAGAATCTCGTCGTCCCCATCTTCCTCCCGGATGAAAGCGCGGCGGGCATCATCCTGGTTCCAGCCAGCGGCAACGTGCAACCGCGCTTTTTGCAACAAGGCACCATGGCCTTCTGGTCGTGGAAATGAGAAGTTAGAGCGATAAGTAAGAAATAGAAGAGCCGCCAGCGATTGAAACGCTGGCGGCTCTTTTGTGTCCTGTTGTTCTAACTCTAACTCAATCTGCCGCCGGGGCCGGCTCAAGTTCTTCCAACTTCGCAGGTTGGCGCTGATGCTCGGGGAGCAGTTGCATCATCATCGGCGGCAGGCCTTCAGGAACATGTTCGCCTCGAGCGATAGCTTCAAGGCGCGCATTCTCCATGATTTCCAATGCTTCTGTTCCGCTCAAGTCGCTGCGTTCCAGCAAGGCATTGACTAAGGAGTGAACCTCCGACGCATGTGCGCGCAGCAAATTTTCTACCTGGGTTTCCAAAGTTCGCCAATACTGTTCAATTATTTTGTCTTTTTCGCCCTGTGATATGCTACTCTCGCCTGCCATCATTGAAACCATTGCCTGGCCTTTGAGTGGCGGGCCAAACATGCCTGACACATATAAGACCCAAAGATTGTTGCGGATATTAGCGTAATCCCCGCCTACGCTGGCAAAAGGCTCTCCAAAGAAAACGTTCTCTGCCGCGCGTCCTGCCAGAGAGACCATCATATCTACGACGAAACGACGCAAAGGGACGATGTGCCACTCCTTTGTATCCACCGGCAGTACGTAGCCATAAGCCCGGCCACGCCGGATAATGGACACTCGCACAATGCGCTGGTCAGGCATCACATAATGCTGAACGACTGCATGTCCGGCTTCGTGATACGCCAACACTCGTTTCTGATCTTCTTCCATCTCTTCAATTGGGTTCTCAATGCCAAAATACTGTTCCTGGAAAGCCAGGTCAATGTCGCGTTGGCCAACCAGCCTCTTTCCAGAGAACAACGCAATACGCACTGAATCTTTGGTGATGGCTGACATGATTCGCTCCGGCGTTGCGCCATTGGTGTCGGCAACAATTGCTTCAACATCAACTGTCTCATCATGAGTAATTTTGCTCAGGTAATATTGAACGATCTCACGGCGGCCAGTTTTGTCAGGAGCGCTGACTTCAATTGAACGATCAAAACGTCCAGGCCGGGTGAGGGCCGGGTCGAGCACATCAGGCCGGTTGGTGGAACCCATGTAAAGCACGTGCCAGTTGCGCACCGGCGGTTTTTTGCCAAAAAATCGGTAGAGGCGGCCTTGTAATTTTTCCCAGCGGGTCACTTCGCCGATACCGTCCATTTCGTACAACAAACGGGTGAGTGAGCCGCTGCCGCCGCCCATCATGCCCATCATACCGCCGCCGCCCATCACGCCGCCGCGGCTGGCGCCTACGGCATCAATCTCGTCAATGTAGGCGATGCAGGCCCCATACTCACGAGCCAGCTTCTTGGCTTTGTTGCAGAAAGCAATCATCTTCAGCACGTCTACGCCAAAAAACATGGCGCGGAAGCCTGAGCCTTCCATTGACATGAAAGCGATCCCGGCCTCGCCGGCCATGCACTTCGCCAGCATCGTCTTGCCGGTGCCGGGCGGGCCGTAGAGCAAGAGGCCGTTGATAAAGTTACCACCCATCTTCTGAAACTCGGTTCGGTCAGAGAGGAGCGAAATCCATTCTTTCACCAGTTTAACCAACTGCTTCTGGCCTTTGTAGTCGTCCAGGGTCAACGATTTCGGGTCGCCCGGCAGAATGACCTCGGTCTTGGAGCGGGCCATAAACCAGAAAATGCCCACGAACATAAGAATATTAATGCTGAGGGCAAAGATAAGCCGGAAAAGAAACTCTACGGAAACCTGCAACCCGGATAAATAAAAATTCAGGGCATCTCTGCTAATATATGACAAGATAACGGCTAGCAAGGCCAGGCCGCCGATTAACCATATCCACCAGAAAGACTTCACAAAGCGAAATAGCTGGTTATACCAACGGCGATGGCGGGAGCCGATATCGTTCTTACTTTTAGGTTGGCCTGACGGCTCGTCGGGCGATTTGAGAGGCTTGCCCAGCCAGTTGGTGCGTGGGGCGGGTAAATTACTCATGGCAGTCTCCAGTCCGGTGGCGGTAAAAAGGTTAAGAAAGTGTAACCGATTTTTCTCCGTCTGACACACACTCTAACTAATTTCTCATGCCTTCCAGGTGAGACTCTTCGCCCAGGCTGAGCAGGTAAACGTTCTCGCCGCGCACGCTCAGCCGGGCCAGACTGCAATTGCTAAAACGAAACCCGACCGGCTTTTCCGGCGGAATTCCCAGCAGGTAAGCCAGATAAGCATTTAGCGTGCCGCCATGACTGACGATGGCAACCGCCTGATCGGGGTGGACGGCGAGGATGCTCCCCACAACCTCGGCGGCCCGACCCGTCAACTCCGCCTGACTCTCGCCGCCGGGCGGCCCGTCTACTCGCCAGTCGCGCCCTCCGTTTTCGGGGAAGCGGTCTCTGGCTTCGTCGCCCGTCAATCCCGTCCATTCGCCCAGGTGGCGCTCCATCAATCGGTCATCAAAGACGAGCGGCGGCTGAACGGCACGGGAGGCGATTAGAATTTCGGCGGTCTCGCGGGCGCGGGCGAGGGGACTGCTGTACACGGCGTGAAAAGTTTCGTCCTTCAAACGCTCGGCCAGAGCTTGTGCCTGCGCCCGGCCCGCCTCGTCCAGTGGCGGGTCGGCCTGGCCCTGCATTCGGCCTGCGGCGTTCCAGGTAGAGCGGGCGTGGCGGATGAGGTAGAGAAGAGTCATGCGTATTGCGTATTCCGTATTGCGTATTGCGTAGCCACCTCGCGACGGAACACGCAATACGAAATACGATTGGCTCTATTTCTTCTTCAGAAACCTGCTCAACACCGTCGCCGCCTCCGGCAGTGTCACCTTCTCGCCCACCTTCAACCCTTTGCGCGCCTTCTCTGGCTTGTCGCTGGCCGACTGGAAGATATAAATCGGTGTGCCCTCGCTGGTGTGCCTGAGTTCGAGGTAGGCCTGGCCGGAGCGATAGCCCTCGGTGTCAATCGAGCAACAGGTCACTTCGCCGATGACGCGGCCTTTATCGTCCAGCACCGGGTCGCCGTTGTGAGCCATGCGCCCGCTCTTGGCGTTGAAGCGGAAGCGGGCTACTTCGCCTTTGCGATTCTTCTCTTGTGCGATAAAGGCTTTGCGCCCGACGAACCAGGGCTTGTGTGTCTTCACGTAGCTCTCAAAGCCGGCGTCGCCCACACCCAAATCCAAATGCCCGGCCATTTCGTCGCCGTAGAGCGGCAAGCCGGCCTCGGTGCGGAGCGAGTCGCGGCTCGCAAGACCACAGGGCTTCAGGCCTAGCGGCGCGCCAGCCTTCATCAGTGCGTTCCACAGATCAACCACATGATCAGGATGCACGAACAACTCGAAGCCCATCTGCTCGCCGGTGTAGCCAGTGCGGGCGACGATCAGATCGAATCCGCCGACGGTGGCCCGGCAGAGTTCGGTTCGTTTTAGTTTGGTGATGAGTGATTTGTTATTGGCGCCGAGCGCGAGGAGAATCTCACGCGACTTGGGGCCTTGCAGGGCAATGTCCACGCGCATGTCGGTTTCAGAGGAGTCGGCGCGCAGGTTGCGGAGAGTCACAGCTTCACGGCCAGGGGCGGCCACCCGGGGGCGGGCTTCGTCCACCATCACTTTGCCGTTCTTCACCGCGTTCACCCACGCCCAGTCCTTGTCGTCGTTGCTGGCATTCACCACAATCAAGTAATGTTCGGCGGCCAGCATGTAGATGTAACAGTCGTCGAGCACGTGCGCGTTCGGCGCGAGAAATTGCGAGTACATACTTTGGCCGGGCCGGAGCGCGGCGGCCTCGTTCGTCGTCACCGCGTCGAGGAAGGCGCACGCGCCCGGCCCTTTAGCGTCCCACACGCCCATGTGACTCACGTCAAACAGACCGGCGGCCTGTCGCGTAGCCAGATGTTCTTCCAGCACGCCGGAATATTGCACCGGCATCTCCCAGCCTGCAAACGGAACCATGCGCCCGCCGAGCGCCTTGTGCGTTTCGTTGAGGTGAGTCTTTTTGATGGGCGCGTCGGTCGGCTCTTGCCATTCAAATTTGGGCAGGGCCACCCCCTCGCCGCCGCGCAGACCGATGTAATACGGCTTGGTCGCGCTCATGCCCTCGCCCTTGACCGGAAGCTTTTCAACCGCCGCCCCGTCGCGCACGATCATCGGGCCGGGAAGTTTGGCGTAGAGATCGTAAGCATCGAACATGATGTAACCGTCGGATAGATCGCGCAACCAGGTCTTGATGTGGGTGGCCGACTCTGCCGGGACGGTGAGGGTGTAGTAGCGGCCATCCACGCGGGTGACGGCGCCTTTGCAGTGGTGGCTGGAGGTATGAATCTCGGTCGGCTGGCTCTGGCCGTCTTTCAAGGAGTAAATGTCGTTCGTCGTGGCCCAGTTCAAAAATTCGTCGGCGCGTTCGCCCCTGATTTCGATCTGGGCATATTTGCCGGCGGGCGATTGCTCGTCAATGTAATAGAAGTGCGGGTAGCCGTGCGTTGTCGGCGCGAAGTCAATGCCCACCGATTGGGCAAGATCGCGGATTTTGACTTTGACATCGTTGAGGGCGTCGAAGTCCACTTTGACGCGGAAGACATCGCCCTTGCGGCCAGAGTAAGCGTAAGGGCGGCATGCTCTGAGCGCCTGGGTGATCAGTTCGGCCAGGCGGTCAATGTGCCCTTCGTTGAAGCCGCGTTGGGTGATCCAGGGCGTGCCGAGGCGCAGGCCGGACGGGTTGAGGGCCGACTTGTCGCCGGGGATGGTGTTGCGGTTGACGACGACCCCGGCGATGTCGAGGACGCGGGCGGCCATGTCGCCCATGAGTGGTGTGCCGTCCAGGCCGGTGACGGACTTGCAGTCGAGGTTGAAAAGGTGCGACTCGGTGCCGCCGAACGGAATCTTGAAACCATGCGCCTTCAGTTGGTCGGCGAAGCGAACGGCGTTCTTGACGGTTTGCTTTTGCAGTTCTTTGTATTCAGGCGTGGCGGCGAGTTTGAAGGCCAGGGCCAGGCCGACGAAGACGTTGACGTGCGGGCCGCCCTGCTCGCCGGGGAAGACGGCGCGATCAATTTTCTTGGCCAGCGCCAGGTCGGTGGTGAGGATGCAGGCCCCGCGCGGGCCGTTGAGCGTCTTGTGGGTGGTGAAGCTGACGACGTGGGCGTAGCCGATGGGCGACGGATAGACTCCGGCGGAAATGAGTCCGGCCACGTGGGCCATGTCGGCCAAAAGGTAAGCGCCTACCGAGTCGGCGATTTCCCGGAAGCGCTTGAAGTCGGCGGCCCAGGGGTACGACGAGTAGCCGACGATGATCATCTTGGGCTTGTGTTCCTTCGCCAGCCGCTCGACTTCGTCCATGTCAATCTTTTCGGTTTGCGGGTTGATGGTGTAAGGCACAATTTTGTAATACTTGCCACTGCGGTTGACGGCGGAGCCGTGCGAGAGGTGGCCGCCGAAGAGCAGGTTCATGCCCATCACGGTGTCGCCGGGGTTGACGAGGGCGTGGTAGACGGCGTTGTTGGCCGGGCCGCCGGAGAGGGCTTGCACGTTGACGAAGATTTGGTCGGCGCTCACGCCGTTGGCGGCAAAAATTTCGGCGCAGCGGCGGCGGGCCAGGGCCTCGACCGTGTCGGCGTACTCCACGCCTTTGTAGTAGCGCGGGTCGGCGTAGCGGCGGTAGTGGCCCAGCCGCGCTTCGTGATCGAGAATCTCGGCCTGGGTCATGAAGCGCGACTCGTCGTCGGGGTAGCCTTCGGCGTAGATGTTGTGGAAGGCGGTGCTAAGCGACTCGCGCACGGCCAGGGGCGCAGTGCTTTCGGAGGCAATGAGAATCAGTTTGCGGTATTGGCGCTCGGCTTCGATATCGGCCAGTTCGGCCAACTGCGGGTCGAGGTCGCGAAGGGTGCCGCGAAAGAGGTAGTCGGACATGAGGAGGCTCCTGTGGCTGGAGATTAGTTATTGGCTATTGGTAAGGGGGATTGTAGGCGGGGGGAGGGGGGAAGTCAAGAAAGAGAAGCAGGCATGCCGGGTGATGTTTGTCGCCAGACCCTACCTTTACCAACTAACTCTCCCCAACTCTATCGTTAAACCAGCGTAAATGGCCGCATAATGCTGGCATCAAAGATTTTTCACCCCTCGCAATCAACCGGACTTATCCGAAGGAGGTGATGGCATCGAACGGTCAACCTGGCAACGGTTCTTTTCAGCAGTTTCGCACAAGGAGGCGCCCTATTCAGATATTCCAACACTCTGATCCCCCAAATTGGTTCGTGAGCAGTTGGTTTATTGGCCCTCGGTTCAAGGAGAATACATGAACGATCTAAAAAAACTAATTCTTCTCCTCCAGATTGCAGTACAAGGTTTTTTCTGCCCGCCAACTGCGCCAGCGTATGTCGTGATTAGGTATCGAAAGTGATGTGCCGGGTAGGCGCTGGTGGCGGTATACAAGCGGGGCTGGGAGAGCATCTCCCAGCCCCGCTTTTTTTAGATAAAAGGTTACTGTCACTGGCTTTGAGCGCCTGAAATTTCGCGGCCTTGTAGCCAGTGACAGTCACCTAACAGTGAATCATTTGTCTTCCACCACCCGCCACAAATACCACGAGGCCACTGTGCGGTGAGGCCGCCAGGGTTCGGCCAGGGTGATCATTTCATCGGCGGTTGGCAGATCGCGCAGGCCGTACAGCTTCTTGAAGCCATTGCGAATGCCCAGGTCGCCTACCGGCAAAACGTCCGGGCGATTGAGGCCGAACATGAGAAACATATCCGCCGTCCACTGGCCGATGCCTTTAACTTGAATGAGATGTTGCGAGATTTCTTCGTCGCTCATCTGGCCGAAGTTGCCGGGCCGGAGAGAGCCGTCGCAGAACTTGGTGGCCAGGTCGAGGAGGTAAGTTGCTTTTTGGGTGGAGAGTCCGGCGGCCCGCAGTCGGGGCAGAGGCACCGCCAGGAGTCGGGCAGGGGCGGGGAAGCGCCGATCCGGGAAAATGTCCAGAAAATGGTTGAAGATGGCCGCGGCGGCTTTACCGGAAAGTTGCTGATAGATGATGGACTCGGTCAGGGCGCGGAAGGTATTGTGAGTCGGGCGGAAAGTCGGCCGGCCGTGTTTGGCAATGAGGGGCGCAAGATGAGGGTTGCGGCGCAAGTGCCGCAATGCTTTGTTGAGGTTGAGGGCCTGCGCTTGAGAGGACATGAGCAAACACTGAAGTGGGCGAAATAGGACTCGAACCTACGACCTCCTGAATGTAAGTCAGGCGCTCTAACCAACTGAGCTATTCGCCCTCTGAAGCCCTTAAACTGATTGAGGCGGATTATACCATGCAGGGGCCGAAGCATTCACGCACAGTGACGCTGAAAGGCAAGGCGGTTTGACGAATGCTTCACCCCTACTATAGAATACTCACCATGATCTATCTTCGTTATCAAAAGAATGGCGAAGCTCACTACGGCTGGTTGGACGGCACACGGGTCGGCGCGGTGATTGGCGAGGTGTTTGGCGACTCGAAGCGCGGCGGCATTGTGGCCGACTTGCGCGAGGTGACGATTTTGCCGCCGGCCACGCCCAGCAAGATCATTGCCGTCGGCCAGAACTATGTAGCCCGCGCCCTCGAGCAGGGCCTGGAGCCGCCCGACATCCCGCCGCTCTGTCTCAAGCCGCCCAGCGCCGTGATCGGCCACTACGATGAAATTGTGATTCCGCCGCAGTCGGCGCAGGTAGAGCACGAGGCCGAACTGGCGGTGATCATTGGCCGCCGGGCGCGGTGGGTGTCGGTGGAAGATGCGCTCAAGTTTGTGTGGGGCTATACTTGCGCCAACGATGTCACCGCCCGCGATCTGGAGCGGCGCGATTCGCAGTTGACGCGGGGCAAGGGCTTTGACACCTTTTGCCCGCTCGGCCCCTGGGTGTCTACAGATGTTGACGCCGCCGATGTGGTAGTGATGTGCAAGGTCAACGGCCAGGTGCGGCAAATGTCGTCCACCCGTGAGCTACGATTCTCGGTGCCGCAGTTGGTGGCTTTCATCTCGTCGGTGATGACGCTGGAGCCGGGCGACGTAATCCTCACCGGCACGCCCGCCGGTGTCGGGTCGCTCCTTCCAGGCGACCAGGTGGAAGTGGAGATTGAGGGGATTGGGACGCTGGTGAACACAGTAACATGAATTCACAATGCACAATTCGCAATGCTCAATTGTGAATTAATGGGAGACTTTATGGGACTCAAGCCAGATCATTGGATCAAGAAAATGGCGCTGGAACACCGGATGATCGAGCCGTTTGTGGAAAGCCAGGTGCGCAACGGGGTGATTTCTTACGGCGTGTCGTCTTACGGCTACGACATTCGGGTGGCCGACGAATATAAAATCTTCACCAACGTCTTTTCGGCAGTGGTGGATCCCAAGCATTTCGATCCGCGCTCGATGGTGGACTTCAAGGGCGAAGTGTGCGTCATCCCGCCCAACTCGTTCGTGTTGGCCCGTACCGTCGAGTATTTCCGCATCCCGCGCAAGGTGCTCACCGTTTGTTTGGGCAAAAGCACGTATGCCCGTTGCGGCCTCATCGTCAACGTTACCCCCTTCGAGCCGGAGTGGGAAGGCTACGTGACGCTTGAAATTTCGAATACCACACCGCTTCCGGCCCGTGTTTATTCGAACGAAGGTGTGGCCCAGGTGTTGTTCTTCGAGGCCGACGAAGAGTGCAATATCTCTTACGCCGACAAGAAGGGCAAGTATCAGGCTCAACAGGGCGTGGTGCTTCCCCGGCTGTAGCGCTTTTTATCTCACCCGCTTCTCATCTCCTGCAAATGCAATTTTTACATCCGTGATCTATTTTTAGCGTGACGGTTTTGGATTTAGATACGGAGCTGACTATGTTTACCTACGAATCCCTTGTGCAACGCCAGTTTGATGTAGTAGCCGCCTTGCGAGCCGAAATTGAAGGCCTCATGCGTCTGGGCGATATTCAGGCTTCCGACCGGGGCGAGTCGGTTGTTTTTGTAGGCCGCCTGCAGACCAACGCTGAAGACACGTACCGCCTGGCGCGCGACCGCTTCCGCAAGCTGGGCTACACGGCCATCTTGCGCCACGAAAACGGCGAAGACATCATCGTTGCCCAGAAGGGTGTTTCCATCTTTACGCCCTCGAATCCGATCATCAATGTTCTGCTTCTGCTGGCGACGATTATTACCACCACTTTCGCCGGGGCCGGTTTTGCTGGAGTGAACATCGTCCCGGCTTTTCAGGCGGCGATGAGCACCGGGCAGTTCGGGCCGTTGCTCTCGGCCCTCGGCGCGGGCGCGTCGTTCTCGGCCACGCTCCTGCTTATCCTGGGCGTGCACGAGATGGGGCACTACATTGCCGCCCGACTGCATAACGTTCACGTCACCCTGCCGTACTTCATCCCGGTTCCGTTCGGCCTCGGCACGTTCGGCGCCTTCATTCAACTCAAGTCACCGGTCGAGAGCCGCAAGTCGTTGTTCGACGTGGGCCTGGCCGGGCCGGTGGCCGGTTTCATCGTGGCCCTGCCGCTGATGATCGTCGGCCTGATGGCTTCGGAGGTGGTTCCGGCAGTTGGTGTGGGTGGCCGACTCGGACAATCAATCTTGTTGAGCTGGTTGCTTAATTTGATCCAACCGCACGCCGCCGGTTATGCCGTAGCCCTGAATCCGGTGGCAATCGCCGCCTGGTTCGGCATGTTGGTCACCGGCTTCAACCTTCTGCCCATGGGCCAGCTCGACGGCGGCCACGTAGCTTACGCCGTGCTGGGCAAGGCCGCTCGCCCGCTGGCGTATCTCACGTTTGCCGGTCTGATTTTGGCGGGCTTCAGACTCTGGTCGGGTTGGTGGACGTGGGCGTTCCTGGCCTTCATCACCGGCCTGCGCCACGCCGAGCCGCTCAACGACATCACGCCGCTCGACCCGGCCCGCAAGTTTGTGGGCCTGCTGACGCTGATCTGGTTCTTCTTGATCATCACCCCCAGGCCGTTTTAGACAACGGATAATGAAAGCGCGGAGTGTCTGTCAACAGACACTCCGCGTTTTTGATTCGGGCGATATGAGAGCACCTTTTTGTGCCGACGAGTCAGGTAAGGCCGTGAGAAGTATCTCACGCATGGCGCGAACCGCGAATCGGTGACGTGGGCGCGATCAACCGCGACACGCTCGACGAACGACTTGCAGCGCTAGCAGCGGACGGTGCTACGGGCCATACTCAAGAAGCAGGCCGACGATGAAAATGAAAAGATAGATTGCGACGACGTCAGCCACGATAGAGCGCCAGAGTGCCTAGCCGGTTTTGCGCTGAAGCCAACGGGCGAGGGGCAGGACGACCACGAAGGGCGCAGAACAGATGCGATAGGCTCGTTCATCGTCCGACCTCACTGAGCCGAAGAGGAGGAACAACCGCAATTTCAATCTGTCTCAAACAGCGAACGCGGCAAACTAGATTGTTGGATGATGCCCAGCAATGTACCTCGCTTCAATTCGTCGTGGTCTGGCACAGGGACGGTGATGGTGGTATCTCGAACTTTCTTCTGCATCAAGATGTGACTGCTTTTTTGTCGTACCTTGCTGAAGCCATGCTTGGACAGAATTTTGCATACTTCCCGGCCTGAAAGGACGCGCAGTTTAGCCATTTATGCCCCACGCGCGGTTTGCTTGGCAAGCGCCGGCACTGTTGGCATGAGTGGCATGACATAGGTTTTTCTCTTCAACCGGCGCCGAATTTCGGAGGGTGAGGCAACCTCAAAGAACCCTTCAACCGCCTCTAGCAAATTCAACCGCGCCTTTTCAATCGTCTTCCCCTGACTCACGATTCCCAATTCGGGGCAGGTGGACACATAGCCATCGCCTTCTTGCTCAATTACGGCAGTCAGTTGCAGTATTTTCTTCATGATTTTGTCTCCCTGTGGCCTTTGATTCTATGGCGACCCTGTCGTCGTCCATCTGCATTGAGATTATAGCAGGTGTGAGTTTTTTTCAACCAACCACACTAATCTGCACCCCCTGCCGATCCACCGGCAGGACAAACGCGCGGCAGGTCACGCCGCTGGACTCGAAGGCGGCTTTCATCGCGTTGGCAATTTCCCAGTGATGGTCGGGAGCGAAGGCGGCCAGGCTGGGGCCGGCGCCGGAGAGAGCAACGGCTGATGCGCCAGCAGTTCGCGCCGCCTGTACCGCCGCGTCGAAGCCGGGGATGAGTTTGCGGCGGTAAGGCTGATGCAGTTTGTCCGTCATTGCAAAGCCCAGCATCTCGTAATCGCCTGACTGCAAAGCTCGCACCACAAACGCCGCCCGCCCAATGTTGAAGACCGCATCCTTGAGCGGCACGTTTTTGGGTAGCGCCTCTCTGGCTTCAATCGTCGAGAGCCGAACGCTCGGCAAAGCAATTGCCACTTTGAGCGGCGGCACTTCGAGCGTGGCGTGTAGCAACTCGTCGCCGGTCGCGCTCACCATCGTCAACCCGCCGAATAAGGCCGCCGCCGCGTTGTCGGGATGGCCTTCAAGTTGATAGGCGAGTCGAAGCAAATCGGAGCGGGACAAGGGGCCGCCGGTCAGGGCGTTGGCGGCGGCCAACCCGGCCACCACTGCCGCCGCGCTCGACCCCATCCCTGATCCAAGTGGAATGCCGTTGTGAGCTTTGATCGTGACTCCCACCGGCCCGTGACCGATCTTCTCCCAAACGGCGTTGGCCGCGCGGACGATCAAGTTGTTTTCATCCGGGCTAAGGCGATCTGCACCTTCGCCTTTAATCTCAACCTGCAAACCCTCAGCCGGGCCGAGCGCCGTCATCTCCACCGTGTTGTAAAGACTGAGGGCCAGCCCCAGGCAGTCGAAGCCGGGGCCGAGGTTGGCAGTGGAAGCAGGGACGAGAACGCGGACGCGGGAGGGCATAATTCTCCAATTCTCTAATTCTCTAATCTTGAAATTGGAGAATTAGAGAATTAGCTTCAATGCTTCAAGTTCCGCCGGGATGATTTTGATTTCGGGCGCGCGGCTGGTCACCGCATCCGGGTCTTTGAGGCCGTGACCGGTGACGACGGCGACGACGGTTTGGCCGACGGGATCGAGTCGGCCCTCGCGCACTTCTTTAGCAAAGCCGGCCAGCCCGGCGGCAGAGGCCGGTTCCACGAACACGCCCTCACGCGCCAGCCGCCGCCACATCGCCAAAATCTGATCGTCGGTCACGGCGATGATGCGCCCGTCGGACTCTTCGGCGGCTTCGAGGGCCTGCTCGCCGCGCGCCGGGCGGCCAATGCGAATCGCGGTGGCGACCGTCTCCGGGTGTTCGACGGGGTGGCCGACGACGAGTGGGGCGGCCCCGGTTGCCTGTGCCCCGAGCATGTGTGGTCGCGACGAAATTTTTCCGGCGGCATGATATTCTTTGAATCCCAGCCAGTAGGCGCTGATGTTGCCTGCGTTGCCGACAGGCAGGCACAACCAGTTGGGCGCTTTTCGGAGAGCATCGCAAATTTCAAAGGCCGCCGTTTTCTGGCCTTCGAGACGATAAGGGTTAATAGAGTTGACGAGGGCGACAGGCCGCTGTTCGGAAATCTCGCGCACCATTCGCAGCGCGTCGTCGAACGAACCGTTGATGGCGATCACTTCCGCGCCGTAAGCCAGCGCCCCGGCGATCTTCCCGGCGGCTACTTTGCCCTGCGGAACCAGCACGATGCAACGCAGTCCGGCCCGGGCCGAGTAAGCGGCGGCGGCAGCGGCAGTGTTGCCGGTGCTGGCGCAAATGGTGGTCTTTGCTCCCTCGAAGACGGCCTGGGTGATGGCCGCCGTCATCCCTCGATCCTTGAAAGAACCGGTCGGGTTCAGACCTTCATACTTGAGATAAAGGTCAAAGTTGGGAGCAATTTCGGCGGCCAGCCGCGCCGCCGAAATAAGGGGAGTATTGCCTTCCAGCAAAGTGACGGGCGTAGCCCGTTCGTCTATCTTGAGATATTCGCGATAATATGTGACAATTCCCGGCCATACCAACATGCCGCCGATTATAGCACGCGGCTTTTTCTACTTACTCAGGAGAGAAATGATGCGCAACAAACTTTTGATTGTCCCCATTATGGCGCTGACTCTGGCCGCTCTGGCCTGCTCGGCGCTAAGTGGGGGAAACCCCACCCCAGCCGGCCCCACTGAAGTGCCTGCATTGCTCAAGGACGACTTCTCCAATTCGAGCAGTGGTTGGAGCACGTTCACCGCGGACGAAGGTAGCGGCAACGCCGCAGTAGAATATATTGATGGTGAATACGTGATGAAGGTTTTCACCGACCAGTGGTACGTGTGGGGCAACACCGAAGAAAGCTTCGAGAACGTCCACATCGAAGTGACAGCCAAGAACACGGGCGGCAAGGCCGACACCTCCTTCGGTATCATCTGCAACTATCAGGACGACTCGCACTACTACTATGCAGGTATTGACACTCAGGGATTCTATGCCATTGCCAAAACCGTCCCTGGCCAGGAAGACTTCTTTCTGACAAACGATAACCAGTGGGGCACATCGGACGACATCACCAAAGACGCCTCCTCTTACCAGGTTGGGATTGACTGTGGCGGCGGCGCCATCACCCTGTACGTGGGCGGCAAGATCATCGCCTCCGCCTCTGATTCCGAATATGGCAAAGGCGATGTGGGCCTGTTTGCCTGGACGGATCAGGAAGCCAACGGCGAAATCCGCTTCGACGATTTTATCGTCACGGCTCTGCCGTAACGCACAAGCATCTTGATGAAACAAAAAGACTCTCAGAAGCGAGAGTCTTTTTGTTTGGAGACAAAGGATTTGGCGAATTACACGGATTCTGATCCGTAAATTCGCCAAATCCGTTGCCCTTCTACTTGGACTACAATACCCTCATGCCTTCTGCCCTCAACCCCGACGACTACATCCTCGTCCCCAAACGCGCCCTGCGCCGGGCCAGCGCCGGTTTGATGTTGACCCTGGCGCTGGCCCTCACCTTCCACTCGCTCTGGTTGCCCCTCCTGGCGCAGGCGCTAATTGTGGACGAACCGCTACAACAGGCAGATGCCATCGTGGTGCTGGGCGGCGGCATTGGCGACCGCGAAGCGACCGGGGCGCGGCTGTTCACTCAAGGCTACGCGCCGCTGGTAATAACCACTGGCGGCGAGATTCACCTCCCCGGCCTCGCTGAACTCACCGCCGCCGGGCTGGCCGCCGATGAGTTAGAGTCGCGGGGGGTGCCGCCTCCGGCCATCATTCAGTTGACCGAGAGCCAAACAACATGCGACGACGCCCGGCTGACATTGGCGGCCCTGCCCGGGGACTCGAAGCGCGTCATCCTCGTCACCGATCCGTTTCACACCCGGCGGGCGCAGTGGCTGTTCAACCGGGCCGCGCCCGAACTGGACGTGATTGCGGTGGCCGCCAGCCCGTCGTGGTTCGACCCCGCTCACTGGTGGGCGACCGACATCGGCATCATCGTGGTGGCGCAAGAGTACGTCAAGTTTGCCGTGACGCTGGCCCAGGGGTGCAACGGTTGAGTTGCCACAAAGACGCTGACGGGTTAAGATAGCCGGCATCCAGCGTCGAAAGGAATTGCGATGTTGAAGCGTCGTCGAGAAATTCTGCTGTTGGTGCTCCTCATGTTCGGCCAGGGCGCAATGTTCCTCACCTACTTCGCCCTCTACGTTTTCAACGTCGGCCAGCGGCCCGAACTGATGGCCTTTGACCCGCGCGGCCATTTGCAGGCCGGGCTGTCGCTCTGGTTCTTCACCGGAACCTGGCTGGTGTTGGGCGTGGCCTCGGTGCTCATCGGCGTGGGTCTGCGCCGCCTGCGGCCCTGGGCCTGGACAGCGGCCCTCACCCTCGAAGGCGCAATTCTGATCCTGGCCCTCGAGGCCTACTTCAACAAGCACGCCGATATGTCATTCTACGTGGCGATGATGGTGGCTGTGGTCGTCGTGTTCGCCCTCAATCAGCGCGAAGCGCAAATTCTCTACAAAGCACAACTCACGTCGTTTGAAGGGCCGTTTGGGAAATGAACGATCTCGATCTGCTCCGCCGCTTTGAACCCGTCATCCGTTTCACTCAGGGTGAGCATTTTTTCCCGATGGACATTGATCGTTACGTGGCCGAATGTTCGTTGTGGGAAACCCGCCCCGACCAGCCGCCGGCCTGTCTGGTTCCAGAAACAAAACTGACGTTGGCGAAGCTGGCCGCCCCGCGCCCCGCGCCGCACGGCACCGTCCACTACCTGCGCTTTGTCGAGTCGCTCACCCCGCTGGAAGCCGCCCGCTTCCTGGCCAAACACGGGCGCGCCTTTCATCGCTCGCGCGGGCGGCTGGCCCGCGTAGGGCTGATTTCGCGCATCGTGGACGCGCTCTTCAGTATCACTCTCATTCTGCGCGGGCGCGTGCCCGGCGGCACCGCCGCCGCCGCCGCCGATGCCTATCAGCGGTTTCAAACTCAGGAAGAAAAGTACGTTTACTATGGCCGGGTCGTTCGCGACGCCGGTTACGTTTGTCTGCAATATTGGTTCTTCTATCCGATGAACGACTGGCGCTCCAGCTTTCACGGCGTCAACGATCACGAGTCGGACTGGGAGCAGATCATTATTTACCTGGCCGACGACCTGACGCCGCAGTGGGTGGCCTACGCCTCACACGACTTCACCGGCGACGACCTGCGCCGCCGCTGGGACGACGCCGAACTTAAACGCGACGGCGACCACCCGATCATTTTTGCCGGGGCCGGATCACACGCCTCCTACTTCTCGCCCGGCGAATACATGCACGAAGTGGCTTTGCCTTTCAGCGGGCCGTTCACTCGCATCTTTCGCGTCGTCGAAAAATTCTGGCGCGACACGCTCCGGCAGGGCGGCCTCTCCAGCGAAGAAGCCGAGCGCGACAAAGCTTCGGGCGTCCTCGTCGTGCCGTTTGTGGATTATGCGCGCGGCGATGGACTCAGGATCGGCCCCGGCGGCGGCAAACTCTGGGACGCCCGCCTCCTGCCGGAGATGCATGATTCTTCGCCCGACCATCCTCAAGCCTGGGCGCATCACTATCGCGGCCTGTGGGGCCTCTACGCCCGCGACCCCATTGCCGGCGAGAACGCGCCCGCCGGGCCAAAATACAATCGTGACGGCTCGGTGCGGCGTTCGTGGATTGACCCGCTCGGTTGGGCTGGACTCGATAAGGTGACGCCGCCCGACGACGTGGCAACCGCCGTTGCCAGTGGGCGGCAGAAGATTGAAGCGCGGCTGGCGGCAGCCCAAACCGACATCGCCGATAAAACGACTCACTTACGCGCCCTGGGTCTGGAAGCTGAAGCCATGATTGACGCGCCGCACTTCAAGGACGTTTATTCAGCGCATCTCAAAAAGATGGTCGAACTGTCGAAAGAAATCGAGACGTTGCACGAGCAAGCGGCGGTTGACCAGACCATGCTGGAAGCGTTGACAACTTACGGTGAGCGCCTGACGCGCGGTGAGCGTTTGCCCTCGCGAAGCCACATTCATGCGGCCCATCACCCCACCACCGAAGAGACCGAGCAGTTGGGGCGGTTGGCTGAGGCCTGGGCGGCCCTGAGCATCGGCCTCCTGATTCTCGGCTTCATCTTCATCCTGCTCATCGCGCCGCGCTTCTGGGCCAACGGTCTGGTGAGCCTGGTGGCGGTGATCTCATTCCTCGAAGCCCTCTTCCGGCGGGAGGCCAAAGAACTGATTCAGCGGGCGGTGGTTGGCTTGAGCCTGGCCGCGCTGGCGGTGCTGGTTTACGAATTTGCCCTGCCGTTGTTGGTGGTGGGCATCATTGCCCTGGGCGTGTTTATTATGGTGGATAACTTGCGGGAGTTGGCGGGGTGAGACGCATGTATAATGACGGAAAGGAGCATGTTGAAAATGAGCATTCAACTTGAAATTCCCGACTCTATTGCCCATGCTTTGCGCCTGCCTGCCGCTGAACGCAAACGTCAGTTGATTTTGGAGTTGGCTGTCACGCTTTACGCGCAAGGCATTCTCTCTTTTGGAAAAGCCCGCGAGTTAGCTGGATCGGGCAAATATGAGTTTAGCCTTCTGCTTGGGCGAAGAGCGATCCCCCGCCACTATGGCGAAGATGACCTTCGGGATGATGTGAAGTATGCTCGTAGTTAGCGACACGTCACCCATTCTGAATCTGGCAATCATCGGGCAACTTGATTTGTTGAGGACGCAATTTTCTGAGGTATTAATTCCGCCGGCTGTGCTTGCCGAGCTAAAACCTGAGACTGAGTCCCCTGGAGCCGATGTAATCCGCCGGGCATTGCAGGCCCAATGGATTCGTACTACATCGGTGAGAGATGATCGCCTGATCCAAGCACTGAGGCTTGAACTGGACGAAGGTGAAGCCGAAGCGATTGCTCTAGCGTTGGAATTGAAGGCCGATTACGTTTTGATAGATGAGCATGAAGGGCGAGAGATCGCGAAAGCTATGCTGTTGACTCCAATTGGGATATTGGGCGTTCTGTTGCGAGCCAAAAGGGATGGCGCTTTGGATGCTGTTGAGCCGGTGTTAAGAGCGCTTCGACAGGAAGCAGGGTTCTACATTGCCGAAGATTTGTTTACAGTCGTCCTTGCAGAGGCCGGGGAACGCTAAACATCCTCGATGATCTGTTCCCGATCTTCCGTCACTGCTACTTCTCTGCCGGACGGAAATTTTACTAACGCGCCCTCGTCAATCTTCGTCACCGTCACCCCGCGCCAGCGCACCGTCACCGGCCACGGAAACGGATTCTGCCCCACCAGCCACACTTTGCGCGACGAGATGATGCGCACCCCCAGCGTCCGCAAGAAGAGATGCACAGGCGCGACACCCCACAAATAATCACGCTCCCCTAGCCCTTCAAGCGCGTCCGAGTTGTAAGCCTCGCGAAAGGCCTTCTCGGTTTTCAAAGTGTGGATCATCGCCGTCATCATTCGGCGGATGAGTTCGGCGGCCTCGGCGCGATAGCCGTTGTCGGCCAGACCTTCGCCGATCATGGTATTCCACATCATCCACACCCCGCCGCTTCCGCCGCGATTGTCGGATTTGTAGGCTGGGTCGAGGGCCGAGCAGTTGGGGATGCCATAAGGCCGCCAGTAGCGGGCCGGGTCGGTGATGGTTTTATGCGTCAGGTCGTAGAGATGGTCGCCCTGAGCCAGCCCGGCCCAGATCGGCAGGAGCAGAGTCTGATCCTGCCGGGTGTAATCCACCGTGCTGATGACCACCTCCCAGCCGGGCGGCACGCCCGCCAGTTCCACCTTTTCCACTTCAGCATAGAGTTTGTCGCTCGTCACCGAGCCGAGTCCCCAGTACCACGTCAGGCGGCGGGCCGGGAGCAGTTCCACCCGGCGCCGACCGCGCTGGCCGCGCCCGTGAATGGCGACGCTGATCTGGGGTAGCGTCGCGTCTCGGTCGCCGACCACACGCACCAGCAGGCGAGCCATCGGCGAGAACTTGCGGTTGATGTTGACGATGAAAGGCGAATTGTCAATTCGCCTTTCTAATCGGGCCAGCTCATAGCCCGGCGGCGACTCGTGCGTTTCAATGTCCACGTAATGATACGACGATGTTTCGTCGCGCCACATGGCGTCCACGGCAATGCGGATCATTTCGGCGCGGGCGATGAGGGGCGGCGAGTCCTCTTCCCTGCCAAGCAGGCTGGCCATGTTGATGAGCGAACGGCACTCGCGGTAAAGATAAGCGGCCAGGTCGGGCGACTCGGCCAGGGTGATGTCGGCGGCCTGGCCCCAGTTCTGCCAGCGCACAAACGACGGGCAATCGTCAAAGGCCGATTGAATCGTGTGGCTCCATTCCGGCAGGCCGTCCTGGTCGCGGTCGTAGCGTTCCTGGAACCAGGTCATCACAAACCGCCTCAGCCCGTCGTACACTTCGGCGATAAAGTCGTGGTCTTCGGTGTACTCGTAGATCGTCCAGGCAATCGTGGCCAACAGTGGGACGCACAAGGCGCGGTTGCGCTGGCCGGCCAGGCCGGGCTTCCAATCAATGAAGCCGTCCGGTTCCTGCACGGCCAGGTAATTGCGAAGGATGCCTTTGGCAAGTTCGGGCGCGGCCTGCGCGATCTGCGGCAGGTTGACGTAGGCCTCGGTCGCCACTTGCCCGTCCCACTGCCAACTGTGATCACTGCCGTCGCCGCGCGGCGAGTAGCCTTTGTTGATGTTGCGGGCGAAGATAAACGACGGGTAAGGCAGGTGAGAGGTCGGCCCGACGTAAGATTGAAGCGCCACTTTGTAGCCAAAGGCCAGGGCGGCGTCCCACTCCCGGTCGCCGGTGTGAATGTCGGGGATGTCGTCGTTGAGCGAATCGATCCGGGCAAAGTCGTCCACCCAATTGCGTTCAAGCAAAGCGCGGCACAATTCAAGCCCCCTCCCGCCTCCCCCCGTCTCACGGGGGGGGGCCGTTTGCGCCCAGCGGACGGTTTGCGTTTCGCCGGGAACGAGATCGAGAGAACGGGCCAGGGCCGCGCCGGAATCTAAGGGGAGGCCGCCTTCCAGAAGAATGACCGGCGTTAAGCCTCCCGTTTGGCCTTGCAGAAAGTGGAGCGGGCCGAGTTTGGCGTGGCCCATGTTGACTCCTGTGGGCGCGTCCAGCGGCCGCAAAATGGCGTTGAGGTTGAGGTGAATGGCCCGCGCCGCCGTGCTCTCGTTGGTGATGGTGAACTGCCCGGCCAGGCTGTGCGAGTCGGGAACCCAGCAGGCGGCCTGCACGTGAACGCCGCCAAGCGGGCTGAACGAGTAGTGGATGCGATTGACGGCAAAATGGTGCAGGACGGGCGGCGACGAAAAATGATCGGGGTCGGCCACGAGCGTTTCGCCCTCGAGGAAGCTGGGGAAGAGGCGCATCTCGCGCGCCCGCAAACCGTAAGTGGTGCGCAGAGCCACCGCCGCCGGCTCGCCGCCAGCCAGAGTCAATTCCCAGATCTGATCGTCGGCGTAATCGGTCGGCCCGAAGCGAACGTCGGCGGCCAGGCGCAGAGCTAGCGGGTCGTGCTGAGTCAGCTTCCAATCGCGCACTACGGCTTGCTCCACGTTCGCGTGGCTTCGTCTATGTGAATCAGCTTGCCGTCGAAGTCGGTGAGGGTGTGGACGAAGGACTGGGCCACGAACACGCCTGCGCCGTCAAACCGGCCGAGGGCGTAATCGGTGATGGTGGCCGGGTAAGGCAGTTCGATCTCGGTGGCCCAGCCCAGGGCGGCCTCCACCGGGCCGTTCTCGCGCCACACCTTGCCAAAGCCGCGCTTGGGTTGAATCAATCCTTCAGGCGCAGTGAGGGCCGGGTCAGTTTCAGGCTCGCCCTCTTTGAACGTGTCGGAGTAAGCCAGCCACAGCCCGGCGCTGAACGCGCGGGGCGTCGCCGCATCCGGCTGAACGAACACCCACACCGCTTTTCGATCCGGCACGTAGATCATGAAGCCGCGCTCGAATGGTTGATAAGCGGCAGTGAAGCCAATTTGATTTGGGGTGGGATAGCTTGAAGTGGGAACGGCCACCGCCGTGGCCGCCACCGGGGTGGCGGCGTTGGATGGCGCTCCGGCGCCGCCGTTGGCAGTGACGACGACGGTGACCACGAGCGGCGGGGCCACTTCGGGAACAGAGGTGGTGCAGGCGGTGAGAGTTAGAGCAAGTAGCAGAAGTAAAAACGATAGAAGGCGGAGAGTCATGCGGGTTTGCTCTCTTCAAACATTTCAACCTGATAGCGTAAAACTTCGACGTTGGGGAAGCGCCAGGCGTTTCGGGTCGCGCCCATTTTTTCGCTGAGCATCTCGAGGAACGTCACCGGGTCTTCGACTTTTTCCCACACCTGCGGCAGAAAGGTCGCCCGGCGCGCCCCGGCGCGAAGAACGACGCCATCTATGCCAGGCCGCAGGGTGGCCAGCAACGCTTCGGGCGTGTTGTGCGGAACAAGTTCGGGCGCGGTGAGCACCGAGATTTCGATGCGCAGGCCTGGCGCTTCGTCCGGGCTGACGGGCGGAAAGCGCGGGTCGTCGAGGGCGGCGCCGGCGGCGTGCTGTTGCACGTCGAGCGCCAGCGGCAGTTGAGCTTCAAGGCCACCAATGCAACCGCGCAGTTCGCTGTCTGGCAGGGTGAGGGTCACAAAGCTGGCGCGTGGTTCAAGAAGATCGGGTGAGAGCGAGCCGGAGTCGAGCGGCGGCGGCGGCTTCCCCGTCGCGGCGGCGGCTACGGCCTCGCGAGCAATCCGTAACAACGTAGAGCGATCCAACTCGGAGAGCATGGCAGAAAACCTTCAACTCCAACTCAGGACTCTAACTTTCGATAACCCCGATTCCAGTACAACAGCGGCTGGCCGTCGGCGCGTTTGGCCGCCAGCACCCGGGCGACGAAGATAGTGTGGGTGCTGGCCGGGTGTTCGACCTCGAGGGCGCAATCGAAGTAGGCCAGAGCTTCGTCGAGGATGGGCGCGCCGGTGATGACGGTGTGGGTGGGTACGCCCTCAAAACGATCCACGTTTTCGGTGGAGCGCCCGGCGAAGCGGTTGGAAAGTTCGGCCTGATCGGCTCGCAGAACCGAGATGGCGAAGGCCTGGGCTTCCTTGATCAGCCCCAATATTCGCAGGTTGTTTTGAATACAGACCAGGATGAGGGGCGGGTCGAGCGAGACGGAGGTGAACGAGTTGACGGTCATGCCGTGTCGGGCCGTCGGCGTTTGGACGGAGATGATGCTCACGCCTGTCACCCAGGAGCGCATAGCGTCGCGGAAAGTTTCGGAGTCTATCATGGAGAGAAGTATACCTTAGTGCGCTCAGGAAAAAAGGGAAAGGAAGGAAATTTCCTTTCTTCTTTCCAAGATTTAAGCCCAGAGAGCCAACGCCAGGCCAGCCAGGAAGCGGAGGGCGGCGGCGATCATCAGGCCGTTGCGCAAACCGGCCCAACCGCTTAAACCAGCGCCAAGCAGTGAGCCGCCGAGGATGCCAAGATTGAAAGCGACGTTGTGCCAGGCCATGTGCGCCGGGCGGTCGTCGGGCGGCACACGCTCCAGGAGCCGGTTGAGGAGGCCGCCGTTGGCGAAGCCAAAAACAGCGCCGCCGATGATTGAGGCGGCCCAGAACAAGGTGGTGTCTTGCGCCAAACTGGTGAATAGAGGATACAGGCTGTAGAAAAGCGCGCTGACGACCAGCACCCGGCGGTTGCCGTAACGCGCTGTGAGCCGCGAGAGCATCATCGAAGCCAGAGTCATCATGGCGTAAAACATAGAGTTGCCGAGGCCGATCACGCCGTCGGTGAAGCCCAGGTCGTTTACCCAAAAGAGGGGGTTGATGGGAACCGGGACGTTTTGGGCCGAGTAAAAAGCAAAGTAGGCGAACAGCATCGGGCCGAACGCCGTTCTTAAAAGGTCGAGGCGGATGAGGCGGCTTCCACTGGAGGCGACAGGGCGAGGGGCCGAGTTGGGTGAGGACGGGAGCGGGCGGAGCCGGCCAAGATGATAGGTGGTCATCGCCCCGCCGATTGCCCCGATTCCAAACACAAGCTGATAGTTGGTGGGGAAGGCGACTCGATCCAACAAATAGCCGCAGAGCAGGGTGGTGGCCGTGAGGCTGACGGCTACCAGCGCGTTGCGCCGCCCGACGACATCAGCTCGCCAGCGCGCCGGCACCACTTCGGCAAACATGGAATTGAACGAGATTGCCAGCAGGGTGCCGGGCACGGCGGCGAGCAAAGCAATGAGGGCCATAGCCCACACTTGCCCGGCGTGGGGCAGAAGCCAGGGCAGGGGGATCAACGCAAAGTAGCCGAGGCGATTGAGAATAGCCGTGTTGAATGTTGTTTTGATGAGCGAGCGATTCTCCAGCCAGCCGACGGCGGGCAAAGAGACCAGCAGGTTGACGACCGCCGGGCCGCTGATGAGCAAGCTGATTTGAAAGCTAGTGGCCTGGATGCGGGCGGCGTACACCGAGAGAAAGGCAATGACACTGCCGGCCAGGACGCCGAACCAGAAAATGTCGGCATATAGCTGATTTGCGTTGTGTCGTTCTAACGTTGGCGTTTTAGACATGGGCGCAAGTTTATCATCTTGACAGGCGAAAAAACAAACGCGGCCTGGCCCATTAGGCGCAATCCATTGGCGGCGCGGGCCTTGCCTAGCTGGCCGAGGCGCTATTCGCTTCGGCGGGCGCGCCTGTTAGGGCTGAGTGAAACTGTAGGCCGCTGGCTGTGACCGGCGGCCTTTTTTGTTTGAGCAAGACTAAAAGTATATTGCAGAGGAGTTGAATTGGACTATACTTGGCACGTAAAAATTACAGCCAACCAGTTGCAGTCTTTTGGGCCCGTGAGGGGCGGCAGTCTACTAATGTGATTGGGCCGCCAAGTTAGGATACGACCCAACCAGACAAGTACTGCTTTGTGGAGGCCGAGGTGAGCATTATGCGTAAAGCGCAAGGCGATTTCTTTGGAAATCGATCACGGTTAGACTCATTGGCATTTATCCTTGTTGGACTCCTTTTCACCCTCTTGATTCTAGTTATATGTAAGGGAATGTCCCAGCAAAACGTGGCAGATAGAGTACAAGCTGCAATAGCAATTTTGACTGGCGTAAGTGTTCTTACTGCCCTCGCACAGGCAATACGTGCCAGCAATCAGATAGCCCAATTGCAGAAGAAGGATATTCTCTTCTCGTTATATGAAATGTACATGCGACGTGAGATGCATAGAGCGATTGGTGACGTTTGGGAAACCATGAAACAAAACGGGGCTGGGATTTCAGACATAGCTGATTTCTTGGAAAATCCCGATAGATACCAATTTCTAAAGAAGCATCTTGACGAACTAATCCCTGAGCAAAGGCGCAAAATCGATGAAAGCCGTCGGATGGTAACTCACTTCTGGTATTTGATTGAAAATCTATTAGCTAATGGCATGTTGCGCGACAAGGAGGTTTTTGAATGGTTCGGCAACCCAGACGTGATTTGGATCCTTGAGAGCTTAGAGGTCATCAAACAGTATGTTGACATGACGGGGGCCTCAAAGACACGATGGCCGCCTTTATTGGTTTTGAGCAGGTATTACAGGTTAAAAGGAATGGACATCAAGATTCTGGACGGAGAGCGTATCCCGCTTGCCAGAATTGACAAGGCAACGGTTGCTCAGATCAGGAAACTGTAAGGTCAGGCGCTATGATTGTGGGCGGCCCAACCCAGCGATGTGGCCCACGCGCTGCGCTCCATACACAACTTGTGTTGCCATGCCCATCACCTTTCAGCAATCGCTTGATGAAATCGCCGCGTTAGCCAAACACTTTCAAACGAACCGGGCCGCTTTCCTCAAGGTCGATTACAAAGAGGCCCATGCCCGGCAAGAGTTGATTGACCCGCTGTTTGTCGCCCTGGGCTGGGATGTGCACAATTCCCAACAGACCACGCCTGATTACCACGAGTGGCGGCAGAAGAAGACGCCATCGAGGCGGAGAGGCAAAAGAAAGCGCCAGATTTCGTTTTTCGATTGGGGCGAGGCCGCAAGTCTATTGCCGAAGCCCCCCGTCGACTGGCAGAACTAGGATACCAACGATGAAAACAGACAGTCTCAAACTCGCCAAAGTATTTAGCAGTGGCGGCGATGTACTCTACCTCCTGCCGCATTTTCAGCGCGAGTATGCTTGGGAGCAGGATAACTGGGACATCCTGCTCAAGGATATTGAGAGTATCTATGACGAATATGCCGTTGGTAGTGAGCCTGAGCATTTCATGGGGTCGCTGGTGGTCATTAATGACGGCACACGTAGTGGCACCATTCCCGCCTTCAAACTGGTAGACGGCCAACAACGCCTAACCACACTTTCGCTCATCCTGTGTGCTCTGCGCCAACTATGCCTGGAAAAGACACCAGCACTGGCTAAGAAAATTGACAAACTGCTTATGAACCTGGATGAAAGCGGGGATTACCGCTACAAACTCTTGCCTACCAAAAAATATGGTGACAGGGATGCTTATCTGGCATTGCTGAATGACGTACTATTGGCCGGGCCAGTCGAGTCGAAAATCCCGGCGGCTTTTCGCTTCATCCACAAACGGCTATCGGCCTCGCTGGAAGCGGGTCAACTAGAGCCGGAGAAGTTATTTGTCGTGCTGAGTACGTGCTTGCAAGTAGTGTTTATCGAACTGGAACAGCGGGACCGGATTTACGAGATTTTTGAAAGCCTAAACGCCAAAGGCAAACAACTCAGCCAGGCAGACTTGGTGCGAAATTACATTGCCATGCGACTGCCGTCGGCCAAGCAAGAAGACGCCTTTGAACTTTACTGGTCGCGCATCGAGGGTCTGTTGCAGGAAAAGCGCACCGTCGGTCGTTCCAGGCTAGGTGAACTCACAGCCTTTTTGCGCCACTATCTAGCCATGCGCACCGGCAAACTTTGCAACGAGGAGCATGTGTATGCCCGCTTCCGCGACCGGAGCCATCAGGAATTTGCCGTCACTGATCAGTTTGTAGATGAGTTAGCAACCTTACGCCGCTATGCCGAGCACTATGATCGCCTATTGCGCCCGGAACAGGAACCCCGTCTCGAAGTGCGTCAGGCTGTCACGCGCCTCAATGTGTTAGAGATTTCTACGGGAGCGCCGTTTCTGTTAGCCGCCTACGATGCGGTTCACCGTGAGGATTTGGCGCTGGCCGATTTTCTGGAAGGCTTGGCGGTGTTGGAAAACTATCTGGTGCGCCGTTTGCTGGCTGATGAACCAACCAACTACCTGAACAAAATGTTCCCAACGTTGTGGCGGGAAATTGACTTGAAAGAGTTTGCGCCCTCACTCCGGCGGGCGCTGGCGACCAAGAAATACCCGAGCGACCCCCGCCTCAAACAGGCTTTGCTGACCGAGGACTTATATGACAAGCGGAGCGAAACCCGTCGCAAAGTCAGCCTAGTCTTGGAAACAATCAATCGCCATATCTCTAGTGGAAGTGGCGGCTTTACCCTATTGGATGGCAACCCAACGATTGAGCACATCATGCCGCAGCAGGAGCCTAACTCAGACTGGAAACGCGAGTTGGGCGATAATTGGAATCAAGTACATGAGACACAACTGCACACGCTGGGCAACTTGACGATTGTGACACAGGAGTGGAATTCCGCCTTGTCCAACAGCGCATTTGCTATTAAAAAATCAAAACTCAGCACTCACGCGTTACGCTTGAACAGCGACTATTTCTCCGGCCCCATCAAACGCTGGGATGAGCGGGCCATTCAAGCGCGGGCAGACTATCTCTATCAGCACATCCTTCAAATCTGGCCAGCGCTGGGAGGCGATCTAGCTACCCCCGTAGCCAACGCTCGACCAGCAGTATTCACCATTCTGGGGGATATCCATGCGGTCAAGTCCTGGCGCGATGTTGCATTCCATACAGTAGAAGCCCTTATCGCCGTCTCGGATGATTTTCCGCACCTGGCTAAGGATTTTCCCAGTTACTTAAGCGAGTCGAAATTCGATGGTGCTTGCAGGCAGCTCTCCAACGGTTGGTGGCTCTACGTGAACTTAAGTGCAGAAGCGGCTAAGCGCTTCTGTCGACGCCTGTTAGCCGCCGCCAAAATCAGCGAGGATAACTGGAATGTGGAGGAAGCGTAGTGCTCTGCGGCTACTTGACTACTGTTTGAAGTAGGTCTCCACAATTTTTCGCGCCGGCTACTTCGCCGCCAACAAGCAATACATCGAGTAACTCCCAATCCGCCCCATTAATTTCGCCGACCCTGCCGACAAAGCGCGGCACGACCGCATGTTGTCCATCGTCAAGTCCATGCTGGAATTGCACAAACGCTTGGGCGCGGCAAAGCCTCCGGTTGATCGTGAGCTATACCAATGGCAAATAGACGCAACGGATAAGCAGATTGATGCGCTGGTGTATGAACTGTACAGGTTGACGGATGAGGAGATCGCGATTGTGGAGGGGGCAAGTTAGGCGGGGTGGTAGTTGTACTGAAAGCAAAGAGCCGCAGGGGTTGCCCTGCGGCTTTTGATTCGTGATCATGACATGCGTCCATGAACTGCCGAGCACCAACACACCCTCACCATCTAGCCGCACGGCGACTGTGACTGAAACCGTCAATGTCGTTTCAACCGGCGAGGTAGTTGAGGATGGCCGGGACGAAGCCGGTGAGGTCAACGATAAACGGGATGGCGTTGCGATTTCGGCCAATGATCAGGGTGGGCACTTTGTTGATCGTATGATGGCTGTGGGAGAGGTCTTCGAGGTTGCCGTGATCCGAGGTGATGATGATCAGGCCGTCGTCATCCCAGTTGGCGAGCAGGCCGCCAAGCATGGCGTCAAAACGCTCCAGCATTTTTGCCCCTTCTTCAACCGTGCCGCGATGGCCGACCAGGTCGGTGATCCAATGCTCGAAGAAGGTGAAGGAACGCTGGCGAGAGACTTCGGCCAGCTTTGCGCCCGCTTCGGCGAGGGTGTAGACAGGCGTGTCGGTATAGCCGAGTTCGCCGTGCCAGCCTTCGCCAGTGAAGTCGGCGGAGAAGGCGCGACCGGCGCGCAGGTCGTCCACCGTCATCAGCGGAATGCCAGCGGCGTCCACGGCCATGGGGATGGCCGAGTACATGCGTTTGCCGCGAGTGATAGCTTCAAAATAGCGTTGCGGATAAGCGTTGATGAGGGTGGTAGTTTGACCGCGCCTGATGAGCGTTTTGAAAATGTTCTCGCGGCGCAAAATGTTGCTGACGGCTTCGTTGGGCTTTGGCCCCCAGTGCCCGCCGACGAGGGCGGGGACGTTGAGGCCGGTGAGGATGGTTGCCTGGCCGGTAGCAGACTGCGGCGGCCCGGCCACGCCCAGGCCGGCGTCGGTGGGGATGAAACTCGCCTGACCGTTATCGGTGGCCGGGGTGCTTCGCAATAGTCTTTGCCCGTTCAGCAAGCCGTGAAGGGTTGGCAGTTCGGCAATGGCAAACGGATTGATTTGCGGGTCGGCTTCGCCCAGGCCGATGCCGTCGAGGAAGAGAAAGAGGATGTGTCTCATTTTCGGATAAATGTATACCAGGCTGACGGCATTCCTTCGCCATGTTCGATCTTGAGGTTGGTGAAACCGTCACTGAAAAGAGAAAGCATCTCATTCACCTCAAGGCCGCCCATCGGCCCTTCGGGTTTGAAAGCGTAACACAGGAAGTGGCCGCCGGGGCCGAGCAGGCGGCGCAGACCGGCGATGTAGGCCGGGCGGCGATTGGCCGGGAGGCTGTGAAAACAGCCAATGTCGAGAACAAGGTCAAACGAGGGCGAGAGAAAATCCAACCGGGTCACGTCGCCCTGAAAAAAGTCGGCGGCGACCCCGGCAGCTTTGGCCTTGTGTTTGGCCGTCTCAATTGCCTTGCCCACAAAGTCCACGCCGGTTGTTTGCCAGCCGTGCTGAGTCAAATAGATGACGTTCGTGCCTGTGCCACAACCCAGGTCGAGGGCGCGGCCCGGTTTGAGGCCGGAGGCGATCAGGCTGATCAACTCTGGCGGGGTGATGTTCGTGTCCCAGCGGGGTTTGCTGAACCAGTAGGTGAGGGCGAAGAAGAGGCGGCGCATGAGAGTGAGTAGTGAGTAGTGAGCAGTGAACAGTGAGCAGTGGCAAATGCGCTCGTCACTGTTCACTGAACTTTCGGGCGAGGTATTGAAATCACTTCGCCAAACTTGGTGTACTCGTCGCGGGCCAGGCGGGCGATGGGGCGAATGCGGGCAATGTCCACCAGGCCGTCGGGAGCCAGGTAGCCGTCGGCCACGTGCCAGCGGACGATTTCGCCGACGACGAGGGCATAGTCGGAGCCGGTGAGATGGACAAGCTGGAAGAGCCGGGCCTCCATGTTGAGCGGGCTTTCGGCTACGCGAGGCGCTTTGACGACTTCCGAGGGGGAGGGTGTGAGTCTAGTGAGTTCAAACTCGTTCACGTCCGCCGGCCATTCGCCGGAAGTGAGGCTCATCCTCTCGGCCAGTTCTTCGGTGACGGTGTTGATCACAAACTCACCCGTCTCTTCGATGTTGCGCAAGGTGTCTTTGGGCGCGCCTTTGCGTTTGCCAATCGAGATGACGACGAGCGGCGGCGTGCCGCTGAGGGCTTGAAAGAACGAGAAGGGCGCAAGGTTGAGCGAGCCGTCGCGGGCGCGAGTCGAAATCCAGGCGATGGGGCGCGGGGCGACGGAGGAGATAAGGAGACGGTAGCGGTCGCGAGGGGCGAGGGAGGAGGGGTCAATGATCATGGTGGTTAGAGGTTGGACGCTTCGCGTGGAGATTGGAGAATTGGAGAATTAGGGGGCGTAGAGGTTTTGGCGTTGAATTTCGGCGCGGGCGGCTTCGGGGAGTTGGCCGAGTTGTTTAGCGAGGGCCAGGATGGCGTCGGCGGTGAGGTGGCTCAGGTAGTCGTCGTTGGCTTCGAGCGAGGCGGGCAGGCCGGTGAATCGCGGCGAGGGATAAACAAGCTCGCCGTTGACGTTTGCCTGTGGCAGGAATTGCAGGACGACGACGGCGCCCGGCGGGCAGACCCAACGTTCGCAGGCGGCTTCCAGCGCCGGGTCGGCGGCCTTTACCAAGTTTTCCACCAGCCGTGAGTCGCGTTGCATGTAATGGACGATCAACCTGTCGCCGCCGGTCGTGGATCGCGAGTCGCCCCAGAATGAGTCGGGCATGGACACAAGTTGCCAGCCGTTTGTCGTCGGCTGATAAAAGTAGGTGACGGTGAATTGTGCTTCGGGGCGGCGGGCAGTCTGGTAGCGGCGGGTGATTTGCACCTCGACGGCGTTCGCGTCGCCGTAGCGGGCGACGGCTTCCACTTTGACCGGCGGTTCGTCGTAAGCGGCGCTGGCCGGGAGCGGTTGTGGAACGGACAATTCACCCGAGTGAGCGACGGCGTAGGCGGCGGCGGCATTCATAGTGTTGGCGACGGTGATCATCCGGGCGGCGGTGACCCCGACGACGATCAGCACGACTCCGATGAGCGCTAACAGGACAAGGCGGCGTTGGATCATATTTTGACTTCCCTTCATCTATGGACTAAAATCTTACCACTGTTCTTCAACTATTCCCCAACATTGGAGGCTGACGCCGTATCATGAAAGAGTATGGAACCGAGTTTATCCGAAACGTTGCCTTGATCGGTCACGTGGGGTCGGGCAAAACGTCGCTGGTGGAGGCCATTTTGTTCAACACCGGCGCCATCAACCGGCTGGGCAAGACCGAGGACGGCACGACCGTCTCTGACTTCGAAGATGAAGAGCATCGCCGCAAAATTTCCATCAGCACCTCTCAGGTCGTCGTCGAGTTCGACAATTACAAGATCAACATTCTGGACACGCCGGGCTTCACCGACTTTTTGGGCGAGGTGAAGGCGGCTTTGCGAGTGGCCGACGCGGCCATTATTCTGGTGGATTCGGTGGCGGGCGTGGAGGTGGGCACCGAACTGGTGTGGCAGTATTGCGACGAACTCAAACTGCCGCGCTTCGTGATCATCAACAAAATGGATCGCGAAAACGCCAACTTCCAGCGGGCACTGGAGTCGGTTCAGAACCTTTCCCGGAACGTGAAGCTGGTGCCGGTGCAGTTGCCCTGGGGCGAGAAGCACGATTTCAAGGGCGTGATCGGCCTGCTCTCGATGAAGGCTCGCAAGGGCGCGAAAGGTGAGGCGACTGATATTCCGGCAGAGTATGTGGAAGCGGCCCGGAAGGGCCACACCGACATGATGGAAGCCGCCGCCGAGGGCGAAGACGCCCTGCTGGAGAAATATCTGGGCGGCGAGGAATTGACCGCCGATGAGATCAAGCACGGCTTCAAGACGGCGGTGGACAACGGCACGTTCGTGCCGGTGTTTGTGGCTTCGGCCACCGGCAACGTGGGCATCCTGCCGATCCTGGAAGGCATCACCCGTTACCTGCCGTCGCCGGTCGAGATTCCGGTTCCGCACGGCGAAGGCAGGGGCGGCGACGAAATAGTGGCCGCCAGCGACGCCGGGCCGCTGGCGGCGTACGTGTTCAAGACGACGGCTGATCCTTTTGTGGGCAAGCTTACTTACTTCCGCATATTCTCCGGCTCGCTCAATTCGGACACCCGCGTTTGGAATCACAACAAGGGCGCGGAAGAACGGCTGGGAGCATTGCACGTCATGCGCGGCAAGGAACAACTTTCGGTGAAGGCGCTTCACGCCGGCGACATTGGCACGGTGGCGAAACTGAGCGCAACGGTGACGGGCGACACGCTCGGTGACAAGACTCACCCGATTCAATTGCCGGCTCCCAAATACCCGGCGGCGCTTTATACAGTGGCGGTTCACCCGAAGACTCAGGGCGACGCGACCAAGATGGGGCCGACTCTGTCCAAGTTGTGCGAAGAGGATCCGACTCTGCACTGGCGCACCGAAGCGGCCACCCGCCAGACTCTGCTGGAGGGCATGGGCGATCAACACATTGACGTGGCTATTCGCCGGGCCGAGGGCAAGTTCGGCACCTCCATTTTGACCGAGACGCCCAAAGTGCCGTACCGCGAATCGATCACCAAAACCTATTCAGCCCAGTATCGCCACAAGAAGCAGACCGGCGGCGCGGGCCAGTTCGGCGAAGTGCATTTGCGCATTGAGCCTCTGCGCGAATCCGAGTTTGAATTTGACGACGAACTGACGGGCATGAATCTTTCGAAATCGTATCTGGCGCCGATTGAAAAGGGCATCAAGGCGACGATGGAGCAGGGGGTGATCGCCGGCTACCCGATGGGCAACGTGAAGGTGATTGTGTACGACGGCAAGATGCACGAAGTGGACTCGAAGCCGATTGCCTTTGAAATTGCCGGGCGCGAGGCCTTCAAGCTGGCCGTGCAGGGGGCCGGGCCGGTGATGCTGGAGCCGATCATGGACGTGACGATCACCGTGCCGGAAGCGAACATGGGCGACGTGTTGAGTGACCTCAACACCCGTCGGGCGCGGGTGCACGGCATGGAGCAGGACGGCGGCAAGAGCATTGTCACTGCCGAAGTGCCCCAGGCCGAGATGCTGAGGTACGTCACCGACCTGCGCTCGATCACTCAGGGCCGGGGCGTGTTTACCATGACTTACCTGCGCCACGAAGTGGTGCCCAACCACCTGATGCAGGCAATCGTTGCCAATGCCAGGAAGGAAAAGGGCAAGGGTGAGGAAGAGGAGTAGGGAATGACAAATGACGAATGATGAATGACGAATGACAACCGTCGTCTATCGTCCTTCGTCCGTCGTCCATCGTCAGGGTTGTTATTATGGCTGACTCAGAGTGGGTGACAATGACGGAAGGGGTGAAGCGCCGGATCAGGGCCGACGGCGAGAAGATGATGCTGGTCGAGGTGCGCTTTGAGGCCGGGGCCGCCGTGCCTCAGCACTCGCATCCGCACGAGCAGATCAGCTACGTGGCGAGCGGGCGCATGGCGTTCACGGTGAATGGCGAAGCGGTGGAAGTGGCGGCGGGCGAGAGCCTGCACTTGCCCTCGAATGTGCCGCACGCGGCGCGGGCGCTGGAGGCCAGTGTGGTGCTGGACACGTTTAGTCCGCCGCGAGAAGATTTTCGGTGACTAATCAGTTCATGGCATTAGGACGCGGATGAACGCTGATAAACGCAGATAAGATCAAATATGATTTCCGCAAGTAAACAAAACGCCGGCCTTTGAGAGAGGGTCGGCGTTTTTTATTGGCTGAAGTTTGGCAAAGGGCGCCCAGCGATTGCGCCACAGGCGTCCCTGTGGGAAAATCGCGGCAACGAGAGGCGCGAAGTCCACCTTCGTGGACTATTTGAACATCATCCCTCCAGACTTGCTTTCAGGGCATTGAGAGCTTCGCCCCAAAACTTCTTCATGGCCGCCGCCTCTTTGGCGCTCTTGAGCTTGCTGTGCTGGACGGTCACCTGAGTCTTGGCCTCGCCTTTGACGTAAAGGTTCACGTCCGCGCTTGACTTGCCATCGCCCCACTTGAGGCGCAGAGACTTGCCCGGCGTGGCTTTGCTGACGGCAATCGGCTCGGCCAGCCATTTCTTGCGGGCGCGGGCGTCGTGCCAGGCCTTGAAAACCGTCTCGACCGGCGCGGCCAGCGTCTTGCTGGCGCTCACCTGGAAACCTTCCGGCTTCTGATGTTTCTGGCGCAGGCCGCGCGCCTGCTCGTAGCCGACTGTCACCATCTGTTGCCACCAGTCGCCCACGCCGAACTTGCCGCCGACGACGGCGACGATCTCTTTGTGAGTCATCTTCCGACAACCTTCGGCGTCGAGGGCTTTAAGCCACTCGGCCCAGGTCTTGCCGGTTTTGGCTTTGACGGCTTCAGCGCTGATTCCGGCGACGGTGTCGGGGTGAGGGTCAGCGGGTTTCATCTTGGTCACTTTAGGATAGCAGATAAATGAAGCCGATTATCAATGCTACAGCCAACGCACCAGCAACTATGCTGGAAAGATTCATTGCCAGACTGGCGGAGCTTGCCTGCTTGAAAGACAAACCCGTTTTCTTGTTTGTGGCGTGCAGAAACAGTGCTTCAAATATTACCGCGAACGTTTCTGCCAGCACGAACACCCAAACTGCACTGAGGTGTAGAAATGGGAAAACGAACCATACGATTGGTAACGACAGAGCATTAGCGTAACCAACCCATTTTATGGACGTTTTTATTCCTCTCGAAAAGAGAGCTGCCGCTATGGTTTCCGCTATTACAGTTACAGCCAAAGCGGGTAAAAAGCCTAGCACCTGAATTGGGCTAAAGAATTCCAGTATAGAGTCTGGGAAAATTTCTCTGACATATAGGCTGTCGTCTTTGACTGTCACTAAATACTTGGCAGAGTAAGCAATCTTCGAAAAGGGATTGCTTTCTCTCTTTGCATCGGCAAAGTTGATAACTATTTTCTGATAAGGCGTGTACCCTTCGATAATACCAATGGAGAAGCAGCTTTGTTCATTGCAGTGAAATTGTGCCGGAATGGCAGGCCTGTTTTGGGCACATGTTATATCATCGCAATGTATCAGGGGTTGAGGAGGGAGATGGACTCGTTGAGCGAGTCGGCGGCGCGTTTCAGGTCGCCGGTTTCGAGGAGGACGGCGCCGAGGTTGCCGAGGGCTTGGGCCGTTCGCGAAATGTCGCCCAGAGCGCGAAATTCGGCCAGGGCGGTTTCGATGGCGGGCAGGGCGGCGCTGTAGTTTTTGGCGGCGCGGTGGGCCACGCCGAGGTTGTTTAGCATTTCGGCGGCCATGGCCCGGTCGCCCTCGGCGCGAAAAGCGGAAGCCGCCTCTTCAAACCGGGCGGCGGCGCTGGCGAAGTCCCCGTGTTGGTAAGCGGCGAGGGCGGCGGTTTGGAGCGAGGAAGCAGACAAAAGTCAATTTCACCGCCAAGACACGACCCCGCAAAGAGAAGCGGGGCAGGCGAGCGCAAAGAGTTTACAAAAAATCTTTGCGCCCTTTGCGCCTTTGCGGTGAGATCAGAAAGTAATGTCGAGAATCCCGGCGGCGATGTCGCGCAGTTTGTTGGCCGACATGTCGGAGAGGCGCATGGCGACCTGGACGTAGGCTTCGTTGACCGGGTTGGCGACAAACTCCTGCACTTCGGGCGGCAGTTCCTTGAATTTGTCGAAGGCGCGGCGGGCGGCGTCCCACTCGCCCACCGGCCCCTGCTTCTCGAAGAAGCTGTCAATGTTCAGGCCCAGAATCCAGCCCAGGGTTTCAAGCTCCGGCACGGGCACCGGTTGCTCGCCGAACTCGTAGGCTTTGAGGCGCGAGGAGGGGATGCCGACGGCGGCGGCCAATTCTTTGAGGGAGATGTTTCGCTTGAGGCGGGTCTCCCGGAGTTGAGCGCCGATGATCCGGTGGCGAATTTCGATCAGTTCGGCGGTGTTGATGTTACTGCCGCGTTCCTGATCGTCGCTGATGATGTTGTCACCCCAGAAGTGGGAGAGGGGGGTGTCGAGGTAATAGGCCAGCAATTCCAACTCTGGCAGGGAGACGGGCTTCTTGCCAAGTTCGTAGGCGGCGTAGGCGCTGGCGCTCATGCTCAGCACTGTGGCGCAGTCTTTGGGGGTCTTGCCAGCGGCCAGCCGCGCATCGCGTAACAAGACGCCGATGATTTTGGCGCGGATGGCTAAGGATTTTTTATCGGCCATAAAGAGGCTCCGAAGAAAGATTAGCTGGCGGGATTATAGCATGGGCTAGTGTTGTGCTCTCTAACCCGCCCTTTGCCTTTGGTCTTAAATTACACTTGGTTCTGCCGGGAATCTTCCCCGACAGAACCATAGGTAATGTTTAGAGCCAAGCTACTTGGCGGATTAGAGCGAACAAATCTTCGTTATCGTCGCCGCCCGCCAAACATGTCGCCCGCCGCGCCGCCGCCAAAAATTTCGGGCGGCAGTTTGAAGCCGTGTGATTCAAGACGAGGCGTGAAGAACGGGCGCAGGCCGGTGGGCTTCATGCCAATCGGACGGCCATCCGCGCCCAACGACTCGTCGTACTTGAAGATGTCCTGCGTCACCACCGACTCGCCTTCCATGCCGCTGATCTCGGTAATGTAGGTGATCTTGCGCGAGCCGTCGTTCAAGCGCGCCTGCTGGACGATCAAGTCCACCGCTTTGGCAATTTGCTCGCGGATGACCTTGAGCGGAATCTCCAGCCCGCCCATCAGGGCCATCGTCTCAATACGAGTGATGGCCTCGCGCGGGTTGTTGGCGTGCAGGGTGGTGAGCGAGCCGTCGTGGCCGGTATTCATGGCCTGCAACATGTCAATGGCCTCGCCACTGCGGATTTCGCCGACCACGATCCGTTCCGGCCTCATGCGGAGCGAATTCTTCACCAGGTCGCGGATGGTCACCGCGCCCGTGCCGTCGGGGTCAGCCGGGCGGGCCTCCAGGCGCACCACGTGCGGCTGGCCCAGTTGCAGTTCGGCTGAGTCTTCCAGGGTGATCACCCGCTCGTCTTCGGGGATCATGCCGGAGAGCACGTTGAGCAACGTCGTCTTGCCAGAGCCGGTTCCCCCGGAGACCACGACATTAAGACGCGAGACGACGCAGGCTTTCAAGAACTCGGCAATCTGCGGCGTCATCGAACCAAAGCCGATCAAGTCCTGCATCGTCAGCTTCTTGGTGGAAAACTTGCGGATGGTGATCGTCGGCCCATCAATGGCGCTGGGCGGGATGATGATGTTGACGCGGCTGCCATCGGGCAGGCGGGCGTCGGCCATCGGCACCTTCCGGTCAACCCGCCGCCCGAGGGGGCGCAGGATTCTTTCGACCACCCGCATCACGTGCTCGTCGTCGTCAAAGATCACGTCCGAAATCATGAGCTTGCCTTTGCGCTCGACGTAAACCTGTTGCGGGCCGTTCACCATCACTTCGCTCACCGTCGGGTCGTTGAGCAGTTTCTCAATCGGGCCGTAGCCCACGATCTCGTCCACCACTTCGCCAAAGAGCGCGTCCACCATGTCGTTTGGCAGGTTGACGTTGGCCTGGCTGTAGATCACGTTGAATCGCTCGCGCAACATCTGAGTGACGGCCGGCGAACGCTTGAGGTCGGTCTGGTCTTCCAGCCGCCCGGCGATCTTGCTCAACAACCACTTCTTCAAGCGGTTGTAATCCTGATCCGAGATGCCAGTGGACTTGGGCCGGGCCGGGTCAGGCGCGGCGGCCTGAGGCGCCGCCGGGGAGGCCGGGGCCGCTGCCGGTTGCGCGGCAGGCGTTTGTTCTTTGGGCGTCTGGGTGAGGCGGTTGCGAAGTGACATGTATATACTTTCGATCAAGCGGCAGACCTCACAAGTCTCTTAAGACCTGTGAGGTCTGAGGCCTAATTTGAAGGCTCGTCTTCAAGCGAGAGCCAAATAATATGATCCCGGTTGAGGGTGATGAACGTCGCATCGTAGGCCAGTTCGCCGTCGAGCTTGTACACTTTGGCGCTGGTCACAGCAATGAACTTGTCGGCAATCTCAAGCTGGTCTTTGATGCGCTCGTCCTGCCGCAAATACATCTCGCCGGTGATCTGGTGAGTGACGGTTTGAATGCGGACGTACACGGCGTCCTTGCGGACAACCTGACTGAAGACTTTGCCTTTTGGATCGTATTCAATTGACATGGGCGGCCTCTCAAGAGATAGTGTGTTCTGTTGTAGAGCGAGTTGCCAACGCGCTCTACGCCGGGCGTTTCATCATGGGCAATTCAAATGAAAACATGGAGCCTTTGCCGATATTGCTCTCGACGTTGACCTTCTCGTCGTGCGACTCGATGATCTGGTGGACGAGCGCCAGCCCCAGCCCGGTGCCGCCGTAGCGCCGGGTCGAAGAACCGTCGAGCTGATGAAAGGGCTGGAAGAGTTCCGGCATGCGCTCGAACGGAATGCCGATGCCGGAGTCTTTGACGGCCACCATCACCCGCGACTGGTCGGCGTTGGTCGTGAGCGTAACCAGCACACTGCCGCCAGCCGGGGTGAACTTGACGGCGTTGTCCACCAACTGCAATAGCACCCAGGCCAGTTTCTCCTCGTCGCCGCTGGAATAGACGGGCGAGGCCGGAACCTGGCTGGCCAGCGAAACGTTGGCCTTCGTTGCTTTAGCGTCTGAGCGATTGAGAATCGTGTGCACCACGTCCGAAAGACAGAACACGGCGGAGTTGATCACCAGTTCGCCTCGCGAGGCGCTGGCAAACCGGATCAGGTCTTCGATGAGACGCTCCAGTTGATCCACCGCGCCGGCGGCGGCTTCCATGGCTTCGGTCTGCTCGTCAGTCAGGTCGCCAATCAGGCCGTCGGCAAACAAATAAACATAGCCTTTAACCCGCGCCAGCGGCGTGCGTAGCTCGTGCGAGATGTTGGAGACGAAATCGGTTTTGAGCTGGTTGACTTCGTTGACTTTCTTGAGGGCGCGCTCCACTTCGGCGGTGCGCTCGGCCACGCGCTCCTCAAGCTGGCGGTTGCTGGCCTGCAGGGCGGCCTGCAATTCCATCACCTGAGCCATGATGGCCTTGTCGAGATTCTCGCGTGTGAGCAGGCCCAGTTCGATGAGGGCCTCGCCCAGCATCTTACTTTGGCCGGCCTCGGCCTTCTTCTTTTGCTGGTAGTCGAGCGCCTGTTGAATCTGGGCCACCGAGAGCAGGCCGCGCTTGAGCAGAAACTCGCCCAGGCGCGGCACAGCGGTGTCGGGTAGGAAGGGCGAGACCTTGCTGGGAATCTTGGCCGCCGCCGAGTATTCGAGCAGGAGGGTGACAACAGCCAAATCCACGCCACAGCCGGAGCAAAACCGGTCTCCGGCTTTGAACGGGGTTTGGCATTGCGGGCAGAGGACGTTGCTGGTTGCCATGTGCTGTTTGCTCACAGGTCGGCGAAATAGGCGTCCGCCGCCATGTCCATGTATTGCGGCAGGGTTTCGGGTTGCAGGCTTTTGTAACGGGTCATGTCAATTAACTGCTCCAACAGATCGCGCGGGTGCGACATCTTGAGGGCGCGCTTCTTTTCGATATAGTGCTTCTTCATCAGATGGACAAAGCCTTCGTGATTATATTTGATCTTCAGCCGCTCGCACATCACCTGAAAGACCTTCTGGAATTCCTGCGGGCTGGGGTCGTCCACCTTGATTTTGTGGCGGATGCGGCGCAGGAAGGCGGCGTCTACCAACTGTGACGGGTCGAGGTTGGTTGAGAAGACGACCAGTTGCTCGAAGGGGATTTCGATCTTCTTGCCGGTGTGCAGGGTGAGGAAGTCAATGCGGGTTTCGAGGGGCACGATCCAGCGGTTGAGCAGGTCTTGCGGGTCCATGCGCTGGCGGCCAAAGTCGTCAATGAGGAAGAGGCCGCCGTTGGCTTTCATCTGGAACGGGGCTTCGTAGTATTTGGAGTTGTCGTCGTAGATCAGGTCGAGGCTTTCGAGGGTGAGTTCGCCGCCCACCATCACCGTCGGCCTCTCGATCAGCACCCAGCGGGCGTCAATGTCGGGCGATTGTTCGCCGGGTCGGCGCTGGTGGTTAAAGTCGTCGTAGACTTTGATAAGGTTGCCGTCAATCTCGGCGGCGTAAGGGATGTAGATCGGGCTGGTGGCAAGCAGGCGGGCCATGCGGGTGGCGATGGTGGTCTTGCCGTTGCCGGGCGGCCCGTAGAGAAAGACCGAGCGGCCCGAGTTCAGGGCCGGGCCGATCTTGTCAATCATCGCCGCATTGACGGTCAACCCTTCAAACCCTTTCTGCACATCACTTTCGTGCAGGGTCAGGCCGCGCAAGGCCTGAGTGCGAATGGCGGCGTTGTAGCGTTCGAGCGGCACGGGCGCGGGGCCGACGTACTGGTTGCGGTCGAGGGCCTGCCGGGCGCGGGTGATGCCGGCGTTAGTGAGCACGTATTGATAGGCCTGGGTGCTGAAGCCGCTGGAGCCGGTGACGTTGGTAAGCTGTTCGCGATCCAGCGATTCAAGCACGGTTTGCAGAACGCCCACAAATGGCAGGCACAACATGCGGGCCAGGGCCAGGCCGGTGATCTCGCCTTGCAGGTAGATCGTTTTGAGCGCCAGGTCGGCGATGATGCCGGACGAGATTCCGCTTTCGTGGACGTTTTGCGGCGCGGTCAGGAAGTCCAGCTTGGCGGCCTGGGTTGCGGCCTGTTGGGCCAACACGGGCGCTGAGGGAGTGGACGAGGCCGCGGGCGGGGGTGCGTCCGCCGCTTGTTGCGAGCGTTCTTGCGGCGGGCGGCTTGGCTGGGGCTGGTTCGCGCCCATCAGGCGTGATCTAGGTGATGTCATAATCGCTAGTGATCCTCACACTGGCTTTCAGAGTGTTGACGACCGAGCAGTATTTGGTCTCCGAGAGTTCGATGGCCCGCGCCAGTTTTTGCGGGTTGACGGCCCCTTTGACCGAGTAATGCAAATGAATGGCCGTGAACTGGTACGGCGGCTCCGGTTCCTGCGTTCCGGCGCATTGAACTTCCAACGCTTCGAGCGGCTCGCGTTGCTTGCTGAGAATCATTGCCACGTCGTAAGCCGAGCACGAAGCCGCCGCCAGCAGAAGCAGATCGCTCGGCTTCAGCCCGGCCCACTCCGGCTTTTGCTCCGGCCAACTGCCGATGACGAGCGGGTGGCCGAAGGAATCCACGCCGACCATGAGTTGGCCTGCGACGAGTTTGAGAGAGACGGTTCCCATTAATGGTTAATGACAAATGACGAATGACGAATGGCAAATGACAAATGACAAATGACAAATGACGAATGACAAATGACGAATGACGAATGACGAATGGTAGAAACACGCGCATTTGTCATTTTACATTTATCATTTTGCATTTTTTGTCATTCTTCCAATGTGCTAATGTCGCCCTCGGGCAGGCCCTGTGCCCGCGCCTTGAGCACGCGCCGCATGATCTTGCCACTGCGAGTCTTGGGCAGTTTGTCCACGAACTTCACGTCTTCGGGCCGGGCAATTGGCCCCATGTGTTTGGCAACGTGCTGGCGCAGTTCTTCAGCCAACGCCTCAGAGGGCGAATGACCGGCGCGCAACAAACAGAAGCAGTGGATGGCCGTGCCTTTGACTTCATGCGGCAAACCAATTGCCGCCGCCTCGGCCACTGCCGGGTGACTCACCAACGCCGACTCGACCTCCGCCGTGCCCAATCGGTGGCCGCTCACTTTGATCACGTCGTCCACCCGGCCAATGATCCAGAAATAGCCGTCTTTATCCCGTTTGGCCGAGTCGCCAGTCAAATACTTGCCCGGATACTTGCTCCAGTATTGCTGCACGTAGCGATCGGGGTCGCCATAGATCGTGCGCAACATGGCCGGCCAGGGATTCTTGAGGACGAGATAACCTTCTTCGCCATCCGGAACGGGGTTGCCGGCATCATCCAGAATTTCTGCCTCCTGACCGAAGAAAGGCCGCGTGCCAGACCCCGGTTTGAGGGCCACGGTTGGGGTGGGGGTGATCATGAACATGCCCGTCTCCGTCTGCCACCAGGTGTCCATGATCGGGCAACGCTCCTTGCCAATCACGCGGTGATACCACTTCCAGGCTTCGGGGTTGATCGGCTCGCCCACAGTGCCAAGCAGGCGGAGCGACGACAGGTCGTGCTTGTTGGGCCAGGCTTCGCCGAAGCGCATCAGGCCGCGAATGGCGGTGGGGGCGGTGTAGAAGACGGTGATACCGTAACGCTCCACGCACTGCCACCAGCGGTTGGGGTAAGGATAGGCCGGGCCGCCTTCAAACATGAAGGAGGTGGCCCCGTTGAGCATCGGGCCGTAAACAATATACGAGTGCCCCGTCACCCAACCGGGGTCGGCGGCGCACCACCAACGATCATCATCCTTCAAATCGAACACGTACTTGAGCGTGGCGTAGATTCCCACCATATAGCCGCCGTGCGTGTGCACGATGGCTTTGGGCTTGCCGGTGGAGCCGGAGGTGTACAAAATATACAGCGGGTCTTCGGCATCCATCACTTCGGTGGCGCACTTGCCGTTGGCGATTGGGAGAACCAGCAGGTCGTGATACCAGTGATCGCGGCTGGCTTCCATAGGCACTTCGTGGCCGGTGCGCTTAATGACAATCGTGTTTTCGACTGAGGGACACTTCTTGATGGCGTCGTCCACCGTGCGCTTGAGTTCAAAAATTTTGCCGTTGATCCAACTGCCGTCAGCCGTGATGACGAGTTTAGACTGGCTATCTTCGATGCGGCCCTGTAGGGCGTCAGTGGAGAATCCGGCGAAGACCACCGAATGCACCGCGCCAATCTTGGCGCAAGCCAGCATCGCGAACACAATCTCTGGAATGCGGGGCAGGTAGATCGTCACCCGGTCGCCTTTGGTGATGCCCATAGCTTTGATGATGTTGGCGAAGCGGTTGACTTCGCGGTTGACGGCGAAATAGGAGAAGGTGCGGTGTTCCTTGCCGTTCTCACTCTCCCAGATCAGGGCCAGCTTGTTCTTGCGCCAGGTCTTCAGGTGGCGGTCAATGCAGTTGTGAACGATGTTGGTTTTGCCGCCGGTAAACCATTTGAAGAAAGGCTTGTTGGAGTCGTCAAGGGCTTTATCCCACTTCTGATACCACTCCAGTTCGTCGGCCCGCTCGGCCCAGAAACCGGCCAGGTCTTTGCCGGCGCGCTCGGCCAGCGCTTCCCAGTCCTTTATGGTGGCCTGGGCAATCACTTCTTCGGACGGAAAGTAGACATCGCCTTCGAGTTGGGGTTTGTTGTTGGTAGAGGCCATATGTGAACTCCAGGAAGAAAAATGTTGAGGATAGTATACGGCAAGATTGGTTAGGATTGTAGTAGGGTGCGGCGAGATTAGCAACCTTTTACAGCGGCTTGAGTGCCCGTCAAAGTTTTGGTTGGCTAACAACACTAGCAGGTAGGAAGCGAGCGCGACCAATCGGCGAACGCCGCCAA
>JACPWC010000045.1 GCA_016197225.1 Chloroflexota bacterium | reverse complement strand
GGAACAGTGTGAGCAACGGAATCTTTTTTGCCTACGTGGGCGTGTGCGCCGTGTTGATTCAAGGCGTGCTGTTCGGGCGCATTCAGCCGCGATTGGGCGAGAAGCGTTTGGTGTTGATTGGATTGGGGTTGATGACGTTAGGTCTCGCGCTGGTGGCGCTCACACCACAGGCCTGGCTGTTGTACCCCGCCGTCGGCGTCGTGGCCCTGGGTAGCGGTCTCAGCATCCCGTCGCTCACGGCCCTGGCCTCGCAACGGGCCTCGGCAGGCGAACAGGGGCGGTTGATGGGCGGCACGCAAGCCCTGCTCAGCCTGACGATGATCGTTGGCCCCACACTGGCGGGCGTGGCCTTTGAAAGAATCGCGGTGACAGCGCCTTACTGGCTGGGTAGCCTGTTGGCCGGAGCGGCTCTGGGGGTAGCCGTCACCGCGCTTCGCCGATGACGGCCACCCCGTCCTTGACTCCATCTTCGGCGCGTATCGCCTGCCCCAACATCTTCGCTCGCGCCTGCATTGACTCATCGTGAACAAGCGCATCCAACGCAGGCGCAAGTTTTTCGACGGTGAGTGATCGAAGCGGCAGAGGGCGCGGGCCAACGTCCAGCGCCTGGACACGCTCGCCCCAAAAGAACTGATCAATGGCCATGGGCATGATGAGGGTAGGCAACCCGGCTCGTAAACCGGCGGCGGTGGTCCCCGCGCCACCATGATGGCAAACGGCGGCCAGACGCGGAAAGAGCCAGTCGTGCGGCAGGGATATCGCCGGGAAAACTGATGTAGGTAGCTTGGCAACTTCTGATTGCAACACTGGGGGCAAGGTCATCACTGCCCGCAACCCGCAACGCTTCAACGCCTCAATAATAATTGCCAGCGTCTCTTGCGGCCAGCGCAACCCCGGACTCCCAAAGCCGACAAACAGAGGCGGCGACCCCGTTTCAATGAACCGCAACAAGTCATCAGACGGCGTCCACTTGGCATCCTCATCCAATAACCAATAGCCACTAATTTTGTATGAAGCCGGCCAGTCAGCCGGTTTCGGGGCAACGCGCGAACTGTAGCCGTAAAGAATCGTTTTGGCTGAAGCCAAGCCCCAAAAAGGCGCGGGCGGCAGGCGCAGAGTCTCACGCCGCCACTGATTGATGAGGGCGCGCCAGGGTTGCCACACTGCTTGTTCCACTAACCAGTGCGTCAGCCAATTGTAGGCCGGGCCGAGTGAAAGCCGGGTGGGAAGCAGGGCGCTGGGGAAGGCGCGACTGCGGCCAATGGGTTGCAAGAAAGCGGGGACGCTGATCACACGAAGCGCTTCGGCGATGTGCGCGCCCCACAATGTAGGCAGGCCAAAGAGCAGAAGGTCTGCGCCCTGGCAGGCTTGCCAGGCGCTGGCCAACATGCGAGCGTAAAGCGGTTGCACCGCTCGCAAATAATCAAGCGTGGCGCGGGCGCTCCGCCGCCAGTCGCCGTCGAATGTCAGGGCGCTTTGCCCGCCGGGCCGCGTCATCCATTCGCTGGGGTTGCCTTCAAAGCAAGCCAGCGTCAGGCCATATCCTTCCACCAGCGAGCGAAATTCCGGATGAGTGGCAACGACGACCCGCCAGCCCGCCGCCTGCAGGCCCAGGCCCAGCGCCACGTAAGGTTGCACGTCGCCGCGCGTGCCACTGGTGAGAAGGGTGACGGTGGGAGGCATAGGCTCAATCTTTCTCAAACATCAGGCACCGATACTCGATCAACCCCATCTTCAAACACTGTTGCAAGGCCATGCTTCCGATCATGCTCGGCACGATGGCATGAGACCAGGGCAAGCGGCGGCCAATGCTCAACAGCCATGCGGCAAAAGAGTCGGGCAAGGCGCGCAAACGAAGATGAGGTGTAAGGTGATGATTGGCAATCAGGCGCAAGCCACAGTCACGGGCCAAACTCTCTGCTTGCGCCAGCGCGATCAGATTGGGCGCATGCCAGCCTTGTTGAAATGCTTCCAGCCAGTCAAAACCCCCATCGGTCCCTCCATTTCGCGCTGAAGTGCGCGCGAAATGGAGGGATGAAAGGGGGGTTCCACGAAAATCGTCCGCCAGAATCAACCGCCCGCCGGGGCGAAGCAGGCGGGCGACCTGGGCAAAGTATCCTTCTGCCGAAGCGGCGTGAACGAAGGCTTCTACCGAATAGGCTATATCGGCGCCGCCGCGCGCCGGCACGGCCAGAAAATCGCCTTCGACAAACGAGCAGGCGTGAAGCAGGTTGAGTCGAGCGGCGTGGCGACGGGCCAGCCGGGCCTGCAGAGGGCTGAGGGTGAGGCCGAGGGCAGTGAGGGGCATGTTCAAACGTTGCAACAAGTAAAAGAGGCTACCGCCCACCCCGCAGCCCAAATCCATGAAGAAAAGATGGGAGAGCGAATCGCGTTCAATAAGATGAACAATCTGATCCAGAATCAGGCCATTGGTGTAATTGAGGGCGGTCTCCAGCGAGTTGACGCCTTCAGCCCAGACCGAACGGTGAATGGTTTGCGTGGCGGGCGAACTTCCCAGCGAGAGAAAGAGGCGCGTGTTCTGTTCGTAATAACGGCGGACGGCTTCGGTGGTTAAAGTCAGTTGGCGGGTCATGGATGCGAGTTTACCATCAACACTGCCCTGAGAACACACCGCGCCTGACACATTGACACTTGACACCTCTCGCGGCCTCTGCGCTACAATTCGGCATATGAACTTTCCTCGATGGGCTTCACCAAGTCACCCGATTGCCCGGCGTGAAACCGCCGCCTGGCGCAAAACACTGCGTAAGTGGGGCTGGCTGGCCGCGCCCGTGATTTTATTCGTCATCGTTACATCTTCCTGCAGCCTTATTGGCAATTTGCCATTGCTCGCCCTAATCCAAAATCAATCTCCGCAAGAAATGATCTTCGTCGGTTTCTTTTTCGCGCAATCAATCGCCCAAACCATTTGGAATTTGAACAGCGCCGTGCAATGGCTGGTGGATGTCGCCGTCGGTTTGGGCATGACCGTCACCATTGCTCGCGAACGTGAAACCCAAAACTGGGAGTTGCTCCGCCTCACGCCCGTCTCTGTCAACGAAATTTTGCTCGCCAAAACCACAGCCATTCTGCGCCAGTTTCGCTGGCCGATTCTCCTCACCACTCTTGTCAACACCCTGGGCCTGCCGCTGCTGGGGGCCGTCGTCATTGCCTTCACGTTGCTGTTGAACACTCTTGAGCCGGGTCTCGTTCCCCAAGACACGCAAATCGCTACCATCGTCGTCGTGATCCTCAGCCTCTTCCCGGCCTTGTTCCTTTTGTGGCTCAACACGCTCCTGAACATCGTCTACAATTGCTCAATCGGCCTGGCCGTTTCCTGCTCGGCCCGCACTCAGGCCAACGCCGTGGCCTTTTCTCTCGTTACTCACTTTGTGCTAAATACCTTCATTCTCACACCCGCATTTATGATCATTCTCATCATCGCCGGCGCGTTCGGCGGCCTCACCGGCCTGTTAGCCAATTCGCCTTTACTGGCAATTATTTTGATCATCGTCATCTTTGCCATTCTCTTCTTTGCTTTCCGGATCGCCGTGATCGTTGCCGCCGTTCTTTACACTCGCTACCAGCTTCAAAGGCTCAGTGAATGAACATCTTCCCCGTTCCTTCCCTCGAACACAACTCCGACGACCACCCGGAAAACGCCAAGCGCATCCCGGCTATTCTGGCCGCGCTAAACGGTCTGCCCTCCTCGTCATCCTTCACGCAAAGCGTTCATCCTTCCAACTTTCCTGCCGCCACCGACGAGCAACTCGCCACCGTTCACGACCCCGAATATGTGGCCGCGCTCCGCCAGGTGATGAGCCGCGCCCCGGCCTACATTGATCACGCCCCGACCTACATCACCCCTCAGTCCTTCGACTGCGCCGCTCTGGCCGCCGGGGCCGCCCTGGCCGCAGTTCAATCTACAATCGAAAATCAAAAATCTGCAATGGCGCTCATCCGCCCGCCCGGCCACCACGCTCCGCCTTCCCACGCTATGGGCTTCTGCCTGTTCAACAACGTTGCCCTGGCCGCCCGGCACGCGCAAAGACTCGGCCTGCCCAAAGTGATGATCGTGGACTTCGACGTGCATCACGGCAACGGCACGCAGGATTGTTTTTACAGCGACTCGTCGGTCTTGTTCGTCTCAACCCATCAAGCCGGGATTTATCCATTGACCGGCCATGTGGAAGAAACCGGATCGGGCGCGGGCGACGGCACCACCGTCAACATCCCTCTGCCCGCCGGGGCGGGCGACGACTCGTTTCGCCGCCTCTTTGACGAGATCATCCTCCCCGCCGCCGATCGCTTTCAGCCAAACATCCTGCTCGTCTCAGCCGGTTACGACGCGCACTGGCGCGACCCCCTGGCCAGTTTACAGTTGTCGTGCGCGGGCTATCATTGGCTGGCCGGGAAGCTGGCTGAGGTTGCGCGCAAACACTGCGCGGGCAAACTCGTCTTTGTGCTTGAGGGCGGCTACGACCTGCCCGCGCTCGCGCACGGCGTCGCCAACACCCTGCTGGGCGCGCTTGGCGGGCCGCCCGCCGACCCGCTCGGCCCTTCGCGCCGCCCCGAGCCGGACATCACGAACCTGCTTGCCAGAGTGAAGGCTTTGCATGATTTTTAGCTTCAGTGATGGACTATCAACTCTCATCCCACTTGCATAATCCCCCATTTTGTGCAAAATACTGGCTAGAGGACGACTCCTATGGCTGAGATTTCACTCCGCACCTATCTTGAGGAAGTTGACCGGCTGATTGATGGCAACCAGGTAGACGAAGCCATCGCTCACGCCAGACACATCCTCACCATTTACCCCAAGCACCTCGATGCTTATCGCCTGCTGGCTAAAGCCCTGCTGGAAAAGAACCGCCACCTCGACGCCGCCGATGTCTTTCAGCGCGTGCTCTCCAGCGTGCCCGACGACTTTGTCTCGCACGTCGGCATGGCCATCGTCCGCGAAGACGAAGGCAACCTCGACGCCGCCCTCTGGCACATGGAACGCGCCTTCGAGGCCCAGCCGGCCAACATGCCGATCCAGGATGAGTTGAAACGGCTCTACGCCCGGCGCGACGGACTCGAGCCGCCCAAGATTCGCCTCACCCGCGCCGCCCTGGCCCGCCTCTACGAAAAAGGCGACCACTACCCTCAAGCCATCGCCGAACTGCAGATCGCTCTGGCCGACGAACCGGAGCGCCTCGACCTCAAAGTGCTGTTGGCTCAAACACTCTGGCGGGCCAGAATGCGCGCCGAGGCCGCCGAAACCTGCGCCAAACTTCTGGCCGTGCTCCCCTTCTGCCGCGAAGCCAACCGCATCCTGGCCAACATCTGGCACGAGACCGGGCGCAACGCCGAAGCGCAGGTTTACCGCAAGAAACTTGAAGCACTCGACCCTTACGAAGCCTACGCCAACCCAGCTGAAAACGGGCACGGAGCCATGAACACGCCCGCCGAAGTCGTCCGCATTCCGCGCCTCGATTACATTGCGCCCACCGACATGGACGCCAGCCGGCCCGACTGGATGCAAGCCCTCGGCCTGCAGTTTGATCAGCCGGCCCAGCCTGCCGAGCCGCAAGCCGCCGCCACCGACGTTCCCGACTGGCTGGCCGGGTTCGACACACCGGCCCCGCCCGCCGAAACCACCGTTCAGGCCAAGCACTCCGGCGGCACCGATTGGCTCACCGCCCTCAGTGGCGGCCAGGAACTACCTGAGGCCCTCGAAGCCGCGCCCGCCGAAGCCTCTGCCGATCTACCCTCCTGGCTCAAGCCGCCGCCCGGCACCGACGAACTCAAGCCGCCCGCACAAGAAGACGACTGGATGAGCAAGCTGGACGAAGCGCCCGCCGCCGAACAACAAGCCATCCCGGATTGGCTCAAAGAACCGGAACCGGAAGCCAAGACCAGAACCGGCACTACCGACTGGCTCAACAATCTCTTCGGCGAACCAGCGGCTGAAACCGCCACCGCCGACTCAGGGGTGGCCGCCACTGCCGGGGAACCTGCTACCGAACTACCTGACTGGCTCCAGCCTGAGTCTTCCTCTGAAGCGCCAGCCGCCAAAGCCGACTTACCCGCCGAAGTACCGGCGTGGATGGCCGAAGCGCCAGCCGTCGAACCTGCAACAACGACAACAGCGGCCCCACCTACCGAGGCCGCTCAACCTGCCGAAGCAAGTGCTCAGGGCGAAGAGGCAATTCCCGATTGGATGGTTGCCGCCGGGTGGTCTCTGCGCGACCCCTCCAAGCCGCTCGACGAAGGCCCGTTGGGGCTTGAGCCAGAGCCTGAACCCGAAGCGCCGACCGCCGAAGCCGAAGCGATCACATCCAACGACCTGCCCGACTGGCTCAAATCCATGAAGCCGCCAGAGGAAGCACCCGCGCCGCCGGCGGCAGAGGCGACTCCCGCGAAAGACACGCCGGATTGGTTGAACAACATCATGAACAGCGCCGCACAGCCTGCCCCGGCGGAACCTGCGCCCGCCGAACTGCCTTCGTGGTTAAGCGCCGCCGAGCCTGAGTCTCAGGCAATCCCTGCCGAGGCCGCCGCCCCGGCGGACGAATTGCCGGCCTGGCTCCGCGAAGCCGACGCCAACCCTAACGACACCGTCGCCATGTTCCTCAAACGGCAGGCCGTTGAGCCGACCGAGTCCGACACCACCCCCGGCGTGCCCGACCGGATGAAGGCCGAGGAGACTCCGACTCAACCTGCCGCCGAAGAGGAAGACTTGCCCGACTGGCTAAAGCCCGCCGTAGCGCAACCTAAAGAAAGCAAGAAGCTGGATACGGGCGAGTTGTTCATCCAAAAATTGCAAACGGGCGAACTGGAAAAAGCGGCAACCCCCGCCCTGCCGCCAACGCCGGAGCCGGTCATGCCTGCACTCGACGATCCGGATCAGGCGCTGGCCTGGCTCGAATCGCTGGCCCTGAAACAAGGCGCAAAGGAGGAGGAACTCGTGAGCAAACCCGAAGCGCGCAACAAGATGACTGAGCCTCCTGCCGAAGTTCCGGCGTGGTTGCGTGAACCGGTGGAAGAACCACCGCCGCCGGTTGAGCCGGCTCTGTCGGCCCAACCCGAACCCGCCGAAATCCCGGCCTGGTTGCGCCCACCGGTTGAAGACCTCAAGCCCGAGCCCGAGGCCAGCATTCCCGACTGGCTGAGGCAACCCGCCGAAGCGCAAAGCGACCTGCCGCCCGTTCAAGCCGAGAGCATCGCCCCGCAAGACATGTCTGCCGACGATGCCCTGGCCTGGTTGGAGTCGTTGGCCCTGAAACAAGGCGCGAAGGAAGAAGAGTTGGTGAGCAAGCCCGAAGCGCGAAGCAAGGTCACCGGGCCGCTCTCCGAGCCGCCCGCCGAAGTCCCGGCCTGGTTGCGCCAGGCTGATAATACGGCGGCTGAAGAACAGGCTGAGACGCCGACTCAACTCGCGCCCGCCGCTGAGAGTCCTGTTGAAGATCAATCGTGGTTGCGCCAGCCGGTTGAAGAAGCAACGCCCGCTGAACCTGCCGAACTGCCGGCCTGGTTGCGCCCCGCCGGTAGTTCGGCGGTTGAGGCGGCTCCCGAAGTCCCGTCAACACCCGCCGCTTCGTCTGTTGAAAGCATGTCTGAGGATGATGCACTGGCCTGGCTTGAATCACTGGCGATAAATCAGGGCGCGAAAGAAGAAGAGATGGTGACCAAGCCCGAAGCGCGGCGCAAGGCCACCGGGCCGCTGGTGGAGCCGCCGGTTCAGCCGCCAACGCAACCCGCCCCGGTCGAGGCGGCCCAACCGGAGTCGGAACTTCCGGCGTGGCTACAAACTCAACACCCCGCGCCCGAGTCTGAAGTCGCCGTCACCGACTGGCTCAACAAATCGGCCCCGCCGGTGACAGAGCCGCCTCCGCCGCCGCCCGCCCCCGAAAAGCCCGATTGGCTCAAACAAATGGAAGCTGAGGCGGATGCCTTCGAGGCCATGATGAGCCAGCCCGCCGAGCCTGCCCCTTCTGAGTTGTCAACTTCTTCCGAAGATGAAGCGCTGGCCTGGCTGGAGGCCCTGGCCGCCAAGCAGGAAGTGAGCCAGCCTGAAGCGCCCGTCGAAACACCGGCGTGGTTGAAAGAGGAAAGCGCCGAGATCGCCAAACCGGCTGAGGGCGCCACGCCCGAAGACACGATGCGCGACTGGTTGCGCCAGCCGCCCGAAGCTATGAAGACGATTTTGCCGGAGTGGGCGCGGCAGGCTCAGGAGGCTGAGGCAACTGCCGAAGAGAAAGCCGAAGAACCCGCCGCATTCGCCGCGCCTCCGCTGGGATCAGAAGATGAAGCTCTGGCCTGGCTGGAGTCGCTGGCGCTGAAACAGGGCGCGAAGGAAGAAGAGTTGGTAAGCAAACCGCAGGAGCGGCGTGATGAAATGCCCGACTGGGTTCGGGCCAAGACTGCCATGCTCTCAGAGCCGCCAGCCGCCGAGCCTGAGCCGGAACCCGCCTTGCCGACGATTGACGACTGGGTGAACATCAACAAGATGCCAGTGCCTGAAGATGTTGCGCCGGTTGAAGCGCCGACTCCGGTGGAGGCGGCCACCCCTGCGCCGGAACCAGTGGCCGCCATTGCGCCCGAAGTTGTTGAACCAAAGCCGAAGAAACCGTCCCGGCCCAAGCGCCCGCGCCCGGCCCGCAAGCCCAAACTGCGAAGCGGCGAAGAGCCGCCTATTGTGCTGGCGGTGGCCCGCGAGCGATTGATGGAAGAAAACTTCGAGCAAGCCGTCGAAGTGTATGCTGAACTGACTCACGCCGGGGAACTATTGCCCGACATCATCGCCGACCTGGAGGCCGCCAATCAGAAGAATCCGCGCTCGCCGGAACTGCTGCGCGCCCTGGGCGACGCCTACATGAAAGACAACCAACTACAAAAGGCGCTGGATGTTTACCGGGCGGCGCTACAACAATTGTAACGGCCAGACTTACAAGAAACATTTGCCCAAAGTAGAATTCACTGCGAAGGCGCGACGGGAAACGCACAAGGGAAAACAAGGAATCCCTTCGCGCTCTTCGCGCCTTCGCGGTTCAATCAGGAGAATAAAATCTTGGAACGCACTCTTGTCATCGTCAAGCCCGACGGCGTCCAGCGCGGACTCGTCGGCGAAATTATCGGCCGCATTGAACGGCGCGGCCTGCGGCTGGCCGCCATGAAGTTCATGCAAGTCTCGGAAGAACTGGCCGCTCAACATTACGCCATTCACAAAGGCAAGCCGTTTTACGACGGCCTGATCTCGTACATCATCTCGTCGCCGGTGGTCGTGATGGCCTGGGAAGGCCCGAAAGCCGTGGAAGCCGTGCGCCAGGTGATGGGCGTCACCAACCCCACCAACGCCGCCCCCGGCACCATCCGCGCCGACTTTGCCATTGATATTGGCCGCAATCTCACTCACGGCTCCGACAGCCCAGAGAACGGCGCAGCCGAAGTGGCCTTGTGGTTTGAGCCTGAAGAGTTGATTTCGTGGAAGAAGGACGGCGAGCGATGGGCGTTTGAGAAAGTGTAAGCCGGGAAATTCGCCGCCTTATCTAAGCGCCCATTTTCACACCTGCAACACGTCCCCTCCAGTCACATCCCTCCCTCCGCCGGTGTTATAGTATCAGAGCGCACACACAGACCTGACAGGTCCGCTACGGGGTGCTACGCAAAACCTGTCAGGTCTTAAGAGCGCGGAGACCGCCGGTGGCCTTAGCAGACAACGCGCAAAACACAAACGCTCAAACGCGCCAGGACGAAGCCGGATTTGAATCCGTCTTCCTGCAAAACTACACGCGTGTTTACGGCGTGCTGTTTCGGCTCGTGGGCGACCGGGCCGAAGCCGAAGATTTGGCGCTCGAAACGTTCTGGCAATTGTGGCAGAAGCCGCCATCGCGGCCAGATAACCTCGGCGGCTGGCTCTATCGTGTGGCGACCAACCTGGGCTACAACGCCCTGCGCGCCGCCAAACGCCGGGCCAACTACGAAGAGCAAGCTGGCCGTGACGCGCTCGACCTGAATGCCTCGCCCAACCCGGAGCAGGAAGCCGAGCGAGCCGCCGGGCGCGGGCGCGCCCGCGACGTTCTGCGGCAACTGCCCGCCCGCGACGCGCAACTGCTCATCCTGCGCCACTCCGGGCTTTCGTACAAAGAAATCGCCGCCGCCCTCAACGTCTCGCCGAACTCGATCGGCACGTTGCTGGCGCGGGCTGAAGAGGAATTTGAAAAGAGGTACAGTGAAACGTAGTGCGTATTGCGTATTCCGTAGAACTGGACACGGAATACGCAACACGGAATACGCCGAACAAGGCAAATTATGCATCTCAACGACGGCCAACTCCGCGCCCGACTCGACGGGTTGCTTCGCACCGACTCTGATAGTGAAGCGCATCTGGCCTCCTGCCCCGACTGCCGTGCCCGGCTGGCGGCCCTCGAGGCGCGGGCGGCGCAAGTGAACGCGCAACTGGCCGCGCTTGCGCCTCGGGATTCAGAGACGGCCCAACCGGCGGCGGCGGCGCTCAATCGCTTCAAATCACAAATTCGTCAACAGGAGAAAACATCTATGACCAAAACATTGCTCACTCGCTGGCGGCCTGCGCTCGCCGGCCTGGTCACTATCGCGCTGGCTGTCACGTTACTCAGCTTCGCGCCCGTTCGCGCTCTGGCCGTGCAGTTTCTCGGCCTGTTCCGCGTCCAGCAAATCACCGTCCTGCCGGTGGACACCACCCGGCTGAGCGAGCTTAATAGCGACTCGGCTCTGAGCGAACTGATCGGCCAGTTCTTCGCCGACTCGATGAAGGTGACCAAAGAGCCGGGTGAACCCACCGTGGCGGCCAGCCCTGAAGAAGCCAGCCAGCTTGCCGGGTTCACCGTCCGGGTGTGGAGCGAGGCCGAGTCCGCGCCGCAAATCACCGTTCAAGATGGCACGGCCTTTGAGTTCACCATCAATCGCGATCGCGCTCAGGCGATCCTCGACGAAGCCGGGCGCAGCGATTTGCAACTTCCGGCCTCGCTCGACGGGGCGAGCATTTCGGTCGAAATTCCGGCGGGGGTATCCAGCATGTACGGTGCGTGCCCGGAACCTGGCGGGGCTGATACAGACAACGTTTCGTGGTATCGGCTACGCTCATGTATCATCCTCGCCCAAATCCCAAGCCCGACGGTGAACGCCCCCGCCGACCTCGACATAGCCCAACTGGCCGAAATTGGTTTGCAGTTCACCGGCATGACTGCCGACGAAGCCCGCGCCTTCAGCCAGAACGTGGACTGGGCTTCGACTCTCGTCGTGCCGATTCCGCGCAACGGCCATTCGTACGAGCAGGTGCAAGTAGATGGGGTGACGGGCAATCTGATCTACCGCGAAACCGACGACGGCGTTCCCGCCCGCTACACTTTGTTGTGGGTGAAGAACGGCATCATCTACGCCGTGAGCGGCTTCGACGATCCGCAGGCCGGCATTGACATCGCCAATTCGCTGAAGTAGCCGAACGCAAACAAGTACACACGTAAACAGGGAAACAGGTAGACGGGGCAACCTTGTCTACCTGTTTACTTGTCTGCTTGTATACTTACCTCATGTTCGCGATTGAAACCAACAACCTCCGCAAAGAGTTCGGCGACAACGTCGCCGTGCGCGGCCTCACCTTGCAAGTCCGGCAGGGTGAGGTCTTTGGCTTTCTTGGGCCGAACGGCGCAGGCAAGACCACGTCCATCAAAATGTTGCTCGGCCTGGTTTCGCCAACGTCGGGCGGCGCTCAATTGCTCGGCCAGCCGCTCGGCAACCGCGAAGCTCGCGCCAAAATGGGATTCTTGCCGGAGCACTTCCGCTTTCACGATTGGCTCACCGCCGCCGAGTTTCTCAGGCTTCACGGCGAACTCTACGGCATGAGCGCCGAGAGCCGCCGCCGAAAAATTCCTGAACTGCTCGACCTGGTGGGCCTGACGCCGTTCAAGGACAAGCAACTGCGGACGTATTCAAAAGGGATGTTGCAGAGGATCGGCCTGGCCCAGGCCTTGCTCAACGACCCGGCCCTGGTCTTCCTCGACGAGCCGACTTCCGGCCTCGATCCAGTGGGACGCCGCCTCGTGCGCGACATCATCCGCGACCTTCGATCTCGCGGCACGACCGTTTTTCTCAACTCGCACCTGCTGAGCGAAGTTGAAATCACCTGCGACCGGGTGGCCTTCATCAAACACGGCGAAGTGATCCGGGTGAGCGAACTCCAAACGCTGGTCGAGGGCGAGACCAGTGTTGCCATCCGCGCAGGCGGCCTCACCGGGGAAACCGTCGCCGGCTTGAATCAGTGGGGGCGCGACGTTCGCGCCGACGGCGACCACGTCACTTTGACCATCGCCGACGACTCGGCCCTGCCCACCATCACCCGTCACCTCGTCGCCTGCGGCGCGGATGTTTACGCGATCGCGCCCCAGCGGCTCTCGCTGGAAGAGTTGTTTATCCAGATTGTCGGCATGGATGGGGGGTTGTAATGGCTGTCTTTGTGGTTGCGCGATTGACGTTTATCGAAGCCTCGCGGCGCAAAATTTTGCTGGCCGCGTTCTTGCTGGGCATCGCCTTTTTGGTTCTTTACGGCATCGGCTTCTATTACATCAACCGCGACACCCTGCCAAACGAGGCCGGGGCGAGCGCGACCCTGATCAAAAATCAGGTCTACAATTTTTTGACGATGGCCGGGCTGTACGCGGTGAACTTCCTGACGATTGCCATGGGGGCGCTGGTGTCGGCAGATACGCTGGCCGGCGAGATCGGCTCGGGGACGATTCAGGCAGTGGTGACAAAGCCGGTGCGGCGGGTGGAGGTGGTGCTGGGCAAGTGGCTGGGCTTTGCCGGACTGCTGGCTTTGTATTTGCTGATGATGGGCGGCGGGGTGATGGGGATCGTCTACATTGAGTCCGGCTACCATGTGCCGAACTTGGTGATCGGCGCGCCGATTATCTACCTCGAAAGTTTGCTCATCATGTCCCTCACCCTGGCCAGCAGCAGCACGTTCTCAACATTGGCGACGGGCGGCATTGTGTTTGGCGTATACGGCATCGCCTTCATCGGCGGCTTCGTGGAGCAGATTGGTGCAGTGCTGAAGAACGAGACCGCCGTCAACATCGGCATCATTTCAAGTTTGATTATGCCCAGCGAGGCGCTTCTGCGCCGGGCATCATTTGAGATGACGTCGCCGCTGGTGCAGTCGCTGGGTTTCAACTCCGGGCCGCTGATCGTGGTGTCGGTGCCTAGCCCGGCGATGGTGATTTACGGGGCGCTGTATGCGATTGTGATGGTGACGCTGGCAGTAAGGCAGTTCAGCCGCCGCGATTTGTAGGGGCGAAGCATTCGGCGCAAGTGTTCGGAGTTTACTCAACTCCTGTTCCGAATGCTTCACCCCTACCGCAATTGCAGGAACTGTTCGAGTTCGGCGCGGGTTGGCAGTGAGGGTTGCGCGCCGGGGCGGGTGACGGTTAGCCCTCCGGCGGCGTTGCCCCATGCCACCGCTTCGCGCGTTGAACGTCCTTCCATCAGAGCCACAGCCAGCGCGCCCACAAAGGCATCGCCGGCGGCAGTGGTGTCCACCACCGTCACCTGGTGCGCCGGCAAGTAAAACTCGCCCTCGTCATCCACCGCCAGCACTCCTTCTTCTCCTAACGTCACGATCACCCGTTGGACGCCGTGTGCCCGCAAGTGGCTCGCGGCGCGACGCGTGTTGGCGAGATCGTCTATGCCGGTGAGCAGGGCCAGCTCGGTTTGATTCGGCGCCAGGTAATCCACGCTTTCGAGCAAGGTTGCGTTTAGCATTTGCGCCGGGGCCGGGTTGAGGACGACTCGCGCCCCGTGTTTCTTGGCCAACTCAATGGCGCGCTCGACGGCGGTGAGCGGGCATTCGAGTTGTAGGAGCAACACTGCCGCCCCGACAAAGGCGGCTTCCCCGGCCTCCACGTCGTCGGGCGTTAATTCTCCATTGGCCCCCGAAGCAACCACAATTGTATTTTGTCCGACGGCGTCTACGGTGATGAGGGCCACGCCGGTGGGCAGGTTGCCGTCACACCGGACGTGAGTCGTGTCCACGTTGTCGCGCTTCAGGGTGCTCAACAACGAATCGCCAAACGAATCGTTGCCGACGCGCCCGATCATTTTGACCGCCCCGCCGAGGCGGGCGGCGGCCACTGCCTGGTTAGCGCCCTTGCCGCCGGGAAACGTTTGAAAGTTGCCGCCGAGGATCGTCTCGCCAAGTTGCGGGTGGCGCGGGGCGCGCACCACCAGATCCATGTTCAAGCTTCCAACGACTACAATGTGAGTACTCATAGGCTAACGACTCCGTAAAGGCTGTATAAAAAAACAGCCGCGCGTTCAAAACTTGACGCTTTACTGATACAGGTTTGACCTGGAGAATTATAATGATGCTAGTTTCGAGGCGCCATGCAAAGCAATGAACGAATCTTGATCGTCGAGGACGATGAAACCCTGGTCGCGAGCTTGCGCGAGTGGCTGGAGATAGTGGGCTACCAGGTGATTACGGCGCTCAATGGCCGCACTGCGCTCGGTTTGTTGGAATACTCGCGCCCCGATATCATCTTATCAGATATTACAATGCCCGAAATGGACGGCTATGAATTTTTGGAGGCCGTCCGCTCCCAGCCACAATTTGCCACAATTCCTTTTATGTTCCTCACCGGCCGCTCGCAGCGGCAAGATGCGGTGGTGGGCCGGGGCCTGGGCGCCGATGATTACATCACCAAACCCTGCGAGCTAGACGATCTGCTGGTCGCCATTCGCGGCAAGATCAAACGGGCGCAGGACGTGGCGCTGGCGCAACTCCACAGTGTTTACAAAGACAGCCTGACGGTGCTGGCTAACGCCATTGAAACCCGCGACTCTTACACTCGCGGCCACGTCGAGCGCGTGAGCACCTACGCCGTCACCATTGCCCGCGAACTGGGTTGCACCGATCAGGAATTGGCGGACATTGAGTTTGGCGCAATCCTGCACGACATTGGCAAGATCGCGGTTTCCGAATCGATCCTTACCAAGCCCGGCGCGCTCACCGAGACCGAGCGCCACGAGTTATACAAACACCCGGAGACGGGCGCGGCGATGGTGCGCGATATTTCCTACCTGGTCTCCGCCATTCCGGCCATTCAACATCACCACGAACGTTTCGACGGGGCCGGCTACCCCGGCAAGCTGGCCGGCGATTCCATTCCGCTCACAGCCCGAGTGCTGGCCGTGGCCGACGCCTTCGACGCCATCACCTCCAACCGCCCCTACCGCCGGGCGCGCTCGCTGGCCGAAGCCACCATTGAGATTCACAAAGAGGCGGGACGGCAATTCGACCCGCGAGTGGTGAACGCCTTTCAACAGGCGCTGGGCAAGGGATTGATCACAGACTCGCCATGACTCCGAAGTTGATTCTCCTGTTCGACGGCTGGTGAGGATTCTGAACGCGCTCCGCGCGCTGGATTCGGGCGCGTGACAAGGCCGGCCGGGTGCTGGCCCTCCCCAACCAAACACCGGGACTCATTCAACAATACGGACTCACCCAAGCCCAAGTGGACTTTGAAGTTTGGGCCGTCAACTTGGTGGGAGACAAATTCGCCGGGGCCGCCGCCGCCAACCGTGTTCTGGCCGAACTGAGCGGCCTCTGGCCCGCCCTGGCCGCGCTCTACGCCCTCCCGCCCGTTCGCTGGATCGAAGATTGCCTCTATCGCTGGGTGGCCGAGAACCGCGCCCGGCTCTCGGGCTTTTGGGGCGCTACACCTGAGTGTGAAGTGAAAGGGGTGGAGTGTGAGTGAAGCAAGGCAATCCGAAAATCCGTGCTTTCCCACAGCACAAGAGAACACGGCCTGCCCGGCAAAACTCAGGCAAGCCGTGTCTTTATTTGATTTTGGGAGAGCCTTCAAACTCAAAGTGTCTTTACGCCGACTCCCAATCTGCGCCTGCCAACAGGCTTGCCACCGACAAGTCTTCGTCTCCAGCCAGGGCAGGCTGACGCCTCCATTGCCAATTGCGAGTCAGGGGAACGGAATTTCTTGGCTCACAAGCACCTTATGACATAGAATTAGTATCTCGGTTCCTTTAGAGGGCAAGGCTGTAAACAGCAACAATTGTTCTTTCTGCTCGGGACTTAGACCCAGAGTCTCCATTAATATAGCATGTCTATCAGACGTTGCTAAATGAAAATCGCCGTTGCCCCAATGAATAGGTATCTGAACATACAAGGTGGTTTGAAATATGACCCGAAAAAAATGGCCCTGAGATCCTGTTTTATAGGCCTTAATGGAAAGCTCAGATAGGCCTGAGGTGTAGTTTTCAAGTTGGTATTCATAACCTTGTCCTTGCAGTCTTTCAAGATTACTGATTCCTCTTTTCTGTGACTCTAGCATATTATTCGTCCTCCTCTTATCCATGAGTTTATTATCTAAATTATGGGTCGAAACGTGGTGCAGACACTACCTCACCACCTTCGTAGAAAACTGTCTTAGCCAGCCATTCAGGATTCTTGCTAACCAGATACAATTCTCTAGCAGTCCAAGGTGCGAACCGACAGTGCATAGCTGATTCGGGTGAATATTGCCAGTACCGCCAGTGCATCCCCGAGATAGAGGTGTGTGGCAACCGCCAGTCATGGATGTAGGAATGGCGGTTACTTCTTCAAGAATGGATAGGGGTAGCGCTTGAACACGCGACCCTGCCGATAAACTGTGAGATGCCCACGCCGGGTATCCAAGACGACCTTAACATAT
>JACPWC010000044.1 GCA_016197225.1 Chloroflexota bacterium | reverse complement strand
GGTTCCGATTCAATCGTCAACTTGCCACCCAGCAATTCGGCGCGTTCGCGGATTCCATACAGACCCAACCGTTGTTCTACTTTGCCAGCCGTCTCTGGGTCAAACCCACACCCGTCATCTTCGACGACGGCCCGCACCGTGCCGTTGCGCCTTTCGACCAGCACGCTGGCGGTGCCGGCCTGCGCATGGCGGGCCACGTTCGTCAAACTTTCCTGCACGATCCTGTAAAGCGCGGTTTCTACTGCCGCCGGCAAACGCTCTGCCAGCCCGCGCATGGCAAGATCAATATGCAATGAATAGCGGCGTTGGCAATCGGCTACGTAGCGTTCGAGCGCGGCGGGCAGGCCCAGGTCGTCCAGCACGCTGGGCCGAAGCTGCCGAGCCAGGCTGTGAACTTCGTCGAGGGTGCAGGCGGCGACGGCGCGCAATTCTTCGGCATGTTGCTGAACAAGCGGCAAGTTGCAGTTGTTGCTTAAGGCTCGTAATCCTACGAGCAACGAAGTGAGCGACTGGCTGGTGCTGTCGTGCAATTCGCGCGAGATGCGCTTGCGCTCGTCCTCCTGAGCCGCAATCACGCCACTCACGTATCGCGCCCGCAATTGTTCGCGCTCGGCGCGCTCCTCTTCCGCCTGAGCCAGCGCCGCCGTCATGGTGTTGAACGAGTCGGACAAGTCGCCGATCTCGTCGTCGGCCCAGCGCGGCACACGTTGCGAAAGATCGCCCCGCCCCACCGCCCGCGCGGCCCCGGCCAGTTGAAGGATGGGCCGGGTGAGAACCCAGGTGAGAAAGGCGGCGGCGGTGATACCGATGACGGACACCATCACGGTAGTAAGCAGGAGTTGGCCAGTGACGGTGTCCACCACGCCCCGGATGCCGGCATCCGAAAGCCCGACCCGTGCTACCCCGGCTCGCCCATCAAAGATCGGCACGGCAGTGTCCCAGGCTTTACCCTCATCCGTGTCCAAAATAGTAGTTTGATGATGTTGATTAGGCCCGGCCGAGTTGGCCTCCAGCAATCCAGCCGGGAAGCCGTCGCCAAAGGTGTGGGCGATAACTTGCCCGTAGTTGTCCACAATAAAGGCGTAGCGAACGTTGGCGTTGTTAGCCTGAGTCTCGCTCAACAGTTGATGAAGCGCGTAAAGATCGTTGACGAGAATGAGATCAGTAGCGCGAGCGGCCAGGTCTCGTGTCACCGAAATCGCCTGATCCTGCAACTGCTCATCCATTGCTCGAAGCAGAGTGGCCCGAACCTGGGCTGTGACGCCCAGGCCCAGCAACAGCACCAGGCCCAGAACAATGCCCAGAATCTTGGTGCGAACGCTAACAGCCCCGGCCACCGACCAAAAGCGTTCAAACCAGTGTTGCAGGAACGGGTGCTTCATGGCGAGACCGGGCCGACAAAGCTCAACAATTCACGAACAGAGTCGTAGGCCTCGTCGTCAATCAGGACAAATTTATCTACGCCCATCGTCTGTAATCCGGCTTGGCCCTGAGCGTCTTCGGCCATGCTCAACAGGATGCTCTGCAATTCGGCCTTGAGTTGCGGGCGAACGGCGGGGCTGACGACGACGGGCGGAATGCCAAACGGCGGCGAGCGATGAATGATGCGAACCTTTTCGCCGAGAGCGGGATCGCGGGCAACGGCAAAATCGTAGACCAAGCTGTCCACTGCCGCGCCGTCGGCCAACCCGTCAGCCACTGCCCAGATCGCGTCGTCGTGGCTATAAGTGAAAAAGGTGCGGGCAAAAAATTTCTCGGGTGTGCTGTTTAGTTGCTGCACCAAATAGGTTGGGTAGATTCGGCCCGTGTTGGAGATGGGATCGGTGAAGACAAAGACTTGGTCGCGCAGGTCGGCCATGCTTTGCGCCGGGCTGGCGGCCGGCACAATGAGAACCGAATAGTAAGATGTTTCGCCGTTCACTTTCGGAGCGGCCAGCAGCTCCATGCCAAACTTGTCGTGGCCGGCTACGTAGGCGCTGGTGCAAACGAAAGCCACGTCCACCAGCCCGCTTTCAATCAGGTCGTTCACTTCGGCATAAGTCCGGCGTTGCACCAGTTCCACCGGGCGAACCAGCTTGAGGCTGAGGTAGCGCAGCAGAGGCTGGTAGCTCTCGGCAGTGCCTTTGGGTGAGATGACGGCGGCCACGGCCACGCGCAAGGGCAGAACACTGCTGGCTGTGCTGGCCGGGAGGGGGCGTAATTCAGAGAGGCTGACGAGGGAGGTTGAGGGCGCCGACGCGGCGCACCCTGCCAAAAGCAAAGGGATTAAAAGCGCAAGAATGCGGCGCATAGATGTATTCATCCTATGAATCAAAAAGGGATAGGGCCCACGATTTTGACGTTGACTCTATCCCTTTCGCCGGTTCGGCCTCAAGTGCCGAATATCATTCTATGGCATGACAAACGACGAATCCTGGTCAAGTAAGGAGCAGTTGAGGAATTTGGCGGGCGATATCGTCTCGCACCGCCCGATAAACCGCCAGCACCTCCTCGTCGCTGCCATTCGCACCGAATGGATCGGGGAAGCCGGCGTGGACTCGTCTGCCCGGCCCCAGCCAGGCCGGGCATTCTTCTGCCGCCGAGTCGCACACGGTGATCACCAGATCGAAATGGTCGTTGAGAAACTCGTCCGCAGATTTGGAGCGCCCGTGATGTTCAATGCCAAGCTCGGCCAGAGCTTGGACGGCTTTGGGATGGACGTAGCCGGCAGGATGAGTCCCGGCAGAGACGGCCTCCCACTCCTCGCCGAGGCGGGCGTTGACGATGGCCTCGGCCATTTGTGAGCGGCAAGAGTTGCCGGTGCAGAGAAAGAGAACTTTGCGCTTCAAGGAATCTCGCCCTGCAAAATTTTCGCCACCTTGGCCGAATCGATGTTGCCCCCGGACACGACGGCTACCACTTTGCCCGACCCGGCCTTGCCGCTCAGGGCCGCTGCCACCGAAGTCGCCCCTGCGCCTTCAGCCACGACCCGGTTGCGCTCGATCATCAACTTGAGGGCGGCGGCCACCTCAGCCAACGTCATCACCACTGAGCCATCAAGCAGTTTGCTCACCAGCGGCCACATATCGGGCAAGACACTGCCACTGCCAATGCCATCTACAAACGAGGGCTTGTAGTCAATCTTCTGCGGCGACCCGGCGGCCAGCGATGGCGCGAGCGGCGCCGCTCCTTCCACTTCACAGGCGTACACTTTCGTGTCCGGCTTCAACGCTTTCACTGCCGAGGCAATGCCACTGCTGAGGCCGCCGCCACCATAAGGAACAACGATGGCGTTCACGTCCGGCAAGTCTTCGAGAATTTCAAGGCCAATCGTTCCGTTGCCGGCCATCACTGCCGGGTTGCTCACCGGATGAAGGAACAAGCCTTCCATGCCTTCAAACTTATGCGTGACGATGATCTGCCACCACTCGTCGAACGGCACTTTGATGATTTTGCCGCCGAGGCGGGTGATGGCCGACAGCTTGGCCTCGGGCGCGTGATCGGGAACGACAACCGTGCAGGGCAGGCCAAGCCGCCGTGCGTTCCAGGCCACGCCCTGAGCCATGTTGCCGGCGCTGGCCGTCCACACGCCTTTCGCCAACTGCTCCTTGCTTGCCAGCGCAATCGCGTTGCCCGCGCCGCGCAACTTGAACGAGCCAATCGGTTGCAGGTTTTCCAGCTTGAGATAAATCTCGGCGGGCGCATCGTCAATATTCAATCGAATGAGCGGCGCGCGAATGGCCGAGCCTTTGATGTGTTCACGCGCGGCCCGAATCTCTGCCAGCGGAATCGGCTCAAGCGGCATGGCGGCTGCCCCCCAGTTCGACGGACAGGCCTACGCCCTTTTCCAGCGCCTTCTTATAAACATGATGCGCCGAGGCCAAATCTTCAATGGCTAGGCCCAACGACTTGAACAGAGTAATCTCATCCGCCGACTCGCGGCCTTTCACCTTGCCCAGCAAAATCTCGCCGATCTCACCCTTGATGTGATCGTCGCCAATCGCGCCCTCTTTCTTTGGGAACAGAAAATCGCCTGCCTCATTCAGAGTCGACTCGCGCCGATCCACAAATAACTTTGACTTGGCGACGGCTGCCGTGTCCAGTTCGCGGGTGAAAGCGACACTCGACCCCACGGCGTTGACGTGCGCCCCCGGCCCGATCCATTCGCCGAGCAGGATCGGCGTCGGGGAGGCCGTCGTGGCGCAAATAATGTCCGCGCCCATCACCGCCTCTTTCACCGTCCCCATCACTTCAATGCTGAGGCCGCGCCGCTTTGACTCACGCTCTGCGAACTGGCGGGCATGGTCGGCGTTCCGGCTCCACACGCGCACCCGCCGAATCTTGCGCGCCAGCATCATGGCCTCAAGGTGGGTCTGCGCCTGAACGCCGGAGCCGAGAATCGCCAGGTCGCCCGCGTCTTCCCGCGCCAGCAGTTGCGTGGCTACTCCCGTCACTGCCGCCGTGCGAATGCCGGTGATGGAGCTTGCGTCAACGATGGCCAGCAAACGCCCGTGCTTCGCCTCAAACACCATGACCGCGCCCTGGTGCGAGTCGTACTCCGTGCCGTGATTGCCCGGAAAGACGCTGACCACTTTCAGCCCGAACGATTGAATGTCGCCGAGATAAGACGGCATCATGCCCAGCGCGCCCACTTTCTCCGGCAACCACATCACCGGGCGCAGAGGCAAAATGGCGTTGCCCTGTCCCAGCGTTTTGAGGGCGTCGGCCATCACGGCCATGCACTCGTTCATGGGCAACAATTGCGGCACTTCGGATTGGTTGATGACGAGAACTTGCATGATAGCCTCCTACCAAAAAATGTGGCCTTCGCCCAGGATCACTGCCTGCCCGCCAATGCGAAGGCCGGCGATGGCTTCGCCCTGCGTCTTCACCTCAACGTGAATCTGGCTGGGGCGGCCCATCTCCAGCCCTTGCTCAATGATAAAGCGCATCTCAGGCTGGCGCGGCAGAACTTGATAACGCGCCACATATGCGCCCAGCGGCCCTGCCGCCGCGCCGGTGGCCGGGTCTTCGGGGATGTCGGCGACGTGCGGGGCAAACATGCGGCTGTGAATCTGAATATCCGGTGTCGTCGTCTCTGTGGTGAACATATAGACCATCACCGGCTCGCCCGAATAAAGTTCGCGCAACGCCGCCGGGTCAACCCGGCAACGGCGGGCCGCGTCCAGCGAACGCAGTGGCACAAACAGAAACGGCACGCCCGTCGAAACAATCTGAATCGGCAGGTGCTCGACGAGATCGGCGGCGGCGATGCCGAGCGCCTTCGCCACCCGATCTCGATCCGTTCGCACTTCGCCAAAGACTGGTTCACGGTGAGTCATCCATACAAAACCGATGCCGCCGTTCCGCCGTTCAATCGCCACCTTCACCGGGCCGATGTTGAGTTGCAGTGTCGCCTCGGTCACGTCGCCCGCCAGTGGAATGTCGTCGCGTTGAGCCAGAACGTAAGTTGTGCCAACGGTGGGGTGCCCGGCCATTGGCATCTCGATAGCGGGCGTGAAGATGCGGACACGCTTAACCGCCCCCGGAATTTCGGGCGGCAGGACGAAAGTGCTCTCCGAATAGTTCATCTCGCGGGCGAGGGCTTGCATCTCTCCAGTCGTCAACCCGCGCGCGTCGGTGAACACGGCCAGTTGGTTGCCGCCAAAGGGCTTGTCGGTGAAAACATCGGCCTGGATGAAGTGGTAGCGTTTGGGCATAAGAGTTTCCTGAACTACTTTATGAGTGCAACTGTTTGTTCGCCAAACCCATCAGTAATTCGTTGGCGATCCATGTCACTGACGTTCAAGTATTCAATCTCTTCGCGGGAAAAATACCTCAACTCAGTCGTTTCTTTGCTCAATTGCAACTCGCCTTCAATGGGTTCTGCGGCAAAGTGCAACACCACCAACTGCAAACGATTCCCGTCAGGGTATTCGAGCAAGACATGCGGCGTGCTGTAGACGGCTATCAGGCGGTCCACTCGAACATGCAGGCCGGTCTCCTCCAGCACCTCGCGGGCGCAGGCCTCGGCCACACTTTCGCCCGGTTCCATGTATCCGCCAGGCACAGCCCAGCGTCCGTTGTCAGCGCGGCGCACGAGCAAAATCTTCCGCTTGTTGGAGTCGAAAACTGCCGCCGAACAACCAACCGCCAGCTTGCCCAGTTTGCCGATCCGCTCATCCTGAATTACTTTCGCCATTTAGCCTTTGCGGCTCTCCCGGATTTGAAGAGAAGGTGGCCCTGTCATTCTGAGCGAAGCGAAGAATCTCTGTGCTTCCCTTCATGAGCGATACAGACTCTCACAAAGGCCAGCCCAGAGACCCCTTCGACAAGCTCAGGGCAGGTTCTTCGGGAAGAACGCCCTCAGGGTGACAATAATCCTGCTGAGTACGGAAGAGCCTCTTCTGCGTTCTCACGATTCAATGAAACAGGCCAGCGATGACATCGCGTTCCTCCCCGCTCAACCTCACCTCCAACGCCTCCCGCACCGGCGCAAGATGCTCAGGCTTGCGCGGGCCAATGATGGGCGCAGTGACGAGCGGGTGCGACATGACCCAGGCCAGCGCCAGGCCGCTCAGGCTCACCCCGCGTTTTTCGGCCTCGGCCTGCAAGCGAGCCAGGCCATCGAATGTTTCCTGCTTCAGGAATTTCAAATACGGTTCGGGCCTCAGCGTCATGCGCGAGCCGGTCGGGTAATCGCTCATGGTTTTATATTTGCCGGTGAGCCAGCCGCCAGCCAGCGGGCTAAATGGCGTGTAGCCCAGCCCCTGGTCGGCCACCAACGGCAACATCTCTTTTTCGTCGTCACGCTCCAGCAGGCTGTAGTTGTTCTGCACCCAGTCGAAACGATACAGGTTGTGCTTGTCGCTGATCCACAGTGCCTTCGTCATCAGCCAGGCCGGCATGTTCGAGGCTCCAATGTAACGCACTTTGCCCTGATGCACCAAGTCGTCCAGCGCCCGCAACGTTTCGTCCAACGGCGTGGCCGGATCGGGCGTTTCATGAGTCAGGTACATGTCGAGGTGGTCAGTATGGAGTCGCTTGAGGCTGGCTTCGACTTGTTGCAGGATGTGCCGCCGCGAGAGGCCCCAGTCGTTCGGGCCGTCGCCCACCGGGTTGAAGACTTTGGAACTCAGCACCAACTGCTCGCGGACTCTCGATCCTTTGGCCTTCAACCAGTTCCCGATATAAGTTTCACTACGACCGCCGCCGTAGGCGTTGGCGGTGTCGAACCAGTTGATGCCCATCTCCCAGGCGGCGTCCATGAGGGCCAAAGCTTCTTCTTCCGACTCGCCTTTTCCAAAAAAGGCGGGCGCACTGCCGATCCCGCCGAAGTTGCCGCAACCCAATCCCACCGCCGAAATCTTCAGCCCGGTGCGGCCAAGATTCTTGTAAATCATGCGAGTCTCCCCAATCCGACTTCTTCCGTCCGGCTTGCCTAATTTGCGGGGAGGAGTGTATCATGTCCCCTACCCTGTGGCAATCTAAATTTGCCGTAACACAAAAATTTGGAGTGATGATGACAGATGCCATTATCGCCGTCGGGCAAGTCGCGCCCGACTTTTCGTTACCGGCCAGCATCGGCCAAAGCCCGTTGAGCCTTTCGAGCCTGCGAGGCAAAACCGTGGTGCTGGCATTTTACGTTTTGGATTTTACCGACACTTGAAGAACCGAGCTAACCTCGTTCCAGGAAAACCTGTCTCGGTTCGAGGCGCTCAATGCCCAGGTTCTGGGCCTCAGCGTGGACAGCGTCCACTCGCACCGCGCCTTCGCCAACGTGCTGGGCGGGTTGGATTATCCGCTCCTGGCCGACTTTCACCCGAAAGGCGAGGCGACGAAACAATATAGCCTCTGGCGAGACGATAAAGGATACAGCCGCCGGGCCATCATCATCGTGGATGGAGACGGGATCGTGCGCCAGAGCTACATCATCGAAAAAGGCCCGCCGGATGTTGAAGCCGTGCTGAGCGCGGTAAAGGAAATCGTTTGAGAACAGCAGATCGATCCGTTAAATTCGGAGAATCCGTTGTTAAAAACAAGGAGAACCCCACCATGAAACAAGATGATTCAGTCAAACCCGAACTGGTCGAAGCGCACGAGGGCATCAAGGTCTTGCGCGGCGGCGGCAAGGAGTTCCGCCGGGGCTGGAACGGCATTCAGTATCAGCAAGGCATTTCGGGCCGCAACGTCGGTTCCAAGAACCTGTCCATCAACGTGGCGACGGTTCCACCGGGAGCCATTGCCTACGCCCACATTCACGACGGCTTCGAAGTGATGCTCTACATCGTCAATGGCAAAGTCCGCCACGACTTCGGCCCCGATCTCAAGTATTCGGTCATCAACGAGGGCGGCGACTTTATCTACATCGAGCCGGGCGTGCCGCACGAGGTCTTCAACATCGGCGACGAGCCGCTCACTGCTTTCGTGGCCCGCTCCACCGCTGACGAGTGGGATAAGATCATCAACTATCCGTCCAACTATCGCCCCGAGGATCAAAAGAGCGAGGCCGAGTTGGTGACGGCGGCCAAGTAATCTCTTTGTAAGGATTTGCGAATAGCGTAACCGCAATCAAAGGAGGTGAATTCTCTATTCGAAGATATTGAAATTTACGCGGACACCCATCAAATTTTTGTTACCAATTCTAGGAGGAGAATCAAATGAAACGCTCGAATAAAATGTTGTCGTTGTTCGGCTTGCTGACAGTCATCGCCCTGCTGGTGACCGCCTGTGGCACGCCACCGGCCACCACCGAAGCCCCGGCGGCCACACAGCCCCCGGCGCCCACGGCTGCCCCCCCGACTGTTGCCCCAACAGATGTTCCCACTGAGGCCCCGACCGCGGTTCCGGTTGTCGAGATCAAGATCGCCTTCATGGGGCCGCTCACCGGCGGCGCGGCCTTCCTCGGCACCGAACAGTTGGCCTTCGCCCGACTCGCAGTTGAGCACTTCAATAGCGAGATGAGCGGCCACTATAACGCAACCCTGCTGGAAGAAGACACCGACATCACGCCCGACAAGGCTGTGCCTGTGGCCGAGCGCCTGATCGCCGATGCCACCGTGCTGGGCGTCGTCGGCCCGGCTGGCTCCGGCCAGGTGGAAGCCACCGCCCCGCTGTTCAATGCCGCCAACCTCGTGCACGTTTCGGCTTCGGCCACCCGCCCCACCCTGGGCAAAGGCGCCGATGGCAACCGGACGTTCAATTCGTTCTTCCGGGTTGTGCCGAATGACGACGTCCAAGGCCCGACTGACGGCAACTTTATTGCCGACGTGCTTGGCGCCAAAACCGTCTACGTCATTGACGAGCAATCATCGTACGGTGTGGCCCTGGCCGATATTGTGCAGGCCACGCTCGACGCCAAAGGCGTGACGACCGACCGCGCTTCGGTGACTCAGAACGACACCGACTTCTCGGCGCTGGTCACCACCATCAAGGGTTTCAAGCCGGACGTGGTGTTCATGGCCGGGCAGGTTCCGTCGCAGGGCGCTCTGCTGGCCCGGCAGTTGCAGGAACAGGGCGTTGAAGCCCCGGTCTTCGGCGGCGACGGCTTTTTCTCGCAGAAAGACTACATTGACGACGCCGGCGGCTCGACCGAGGGCGCGTATGCTTCCGTCTTCGCTCCTGACATTCATGGCGTGGACGAAGCGGCCGATTTGGTTGCCGCCGCCGACGAAGCCTTCCCCACCTGGGGGTCGTTCGGCCCGCCCACCTACGTGGCGACTCTGGTGGTGCTTGAAGCCGCTGTGCGCGCCAGCGAGGCCGGCAACATGACCCGCGAGGGCGTGCTGGCTGAAGTCGGCAACACCGACATGGCTTCCTCCATTTTGGGTGTGCCGGTCGCGTTCGATGAGTTCGGCGAAGTCACCGGCGCGCAGTTCTTCATCTCGCAGGTGGTAGACGGCAAGTTCAAGCAGGTCTTCCCGTAAAGAGAACTTCGCCAGCGTAACCTTCACAACCTAACAGTGTTTCGTATTGCGTATTCCGTATCGGGCAGTTGCGGAATACGCAATACGTTATACAATCCAGCAACACCAACCGCGCCTTTGCATGGAACAATTCCTCGCCCAACTTCCGCAACAAATCGTCAATGGCCTCACTCTGGGCAGTGTTTACGCCCTCATCGCCCTGGGTTACTCCATGGTCTACGGCATCCTTCAACTTCTTAATTTTGCTCACGGCGATGTCTACATGGTTGGCGCGTTTATTGGCTTTGGGGTGCTCACGGCGCTGTTGCCCGCGTCCGGGCCGTTCCTGCCCACGGCTCTGATTATCATTTTGATGCTGGTGGCGGCTATGATCGGTTGCGGCCTGTTGGGCGTCGGCATCGAATGGTTTGCCTACCGCCCCCTACGCAACGCGCCCCGCATCGCGCCGCTGATCAGCGCCCTGGGCACTTCCATTCTGATCCAGAACGCCATTCAACTGACTCTGACCGCCAACTTCCGCGTTTACAAAACCGAGAAGATCATTCCCATTTCCGCCGGGTTCGACCTCGGCTCGGCGCATGTTTCGGCCACCCGCGCCCTGGTCATCATCTCGGCGGTGGTGCTGATGATCGCCCTCACCTACCTGGTGCGACGCACCAAGCTGGGGCGGGCCATGCGGGCCGTCGCCATTGATCGCGAGGCGGCGGCCACGATGGGGGTGAACGTGGATCGCATCATCGTCCTCACCTTCTTCATCGGCTCGGCTCTGGCCGGGGCGGCGGGCGTCCTCACCGGGCTGGTCTTCACCCGGGTCTGGCACACCATGGGCTTCAACGCCGGACTGAAAGGATTTACCTCAGCCGTGGTGGGCGGCATCGGCAACATTCCGGGCGCGATGCTGGGCGGCATGTTGCTGGGCCTGGTCGAGGCCTTCTCCGTCGGCTTCATTGCCCCGGCCTTCAAGGAAGTCATCACCTTCGCCGTGCTCATCGTCATCTTGCTCATCCGCCCGCGCGGCCTGCTGGGCGCGGCTGTCATTCAAAAGGTGTAACCATGGCCGCCAAACCGTTGACTCAGGGCAACCAGCCGACGAGTGTTGTCGGGCAGATGATCGGGCGCTGGAATGCCCTGCCCGTCACGGCCCGGTTTCTAGTCTTGCTGGCGGCTTTCGCCGCTATCCATTTGTTGACCAGCAACGATTATGTGATCCGCATTGCCGGCAATGTATGCCTGTTTGCGGCGCTGGCGGTGGCTCTCAACGTGGTGGTAGGCTACGCCGGTTTGCTCGATCTGGGCTTCATTGCTTTCTACGGCATCGGCGCTTACGCTTACGCCATCCTGTCCTCGGATCAATTTGGCATCCACTGGCCCACCTGGGTCAGCCTGCCCGTCATTGGTTTGTTAGGCATCGTCTTTGGTTTGTTGCTGGGGTCGCCGTCATTGCGGTTGTTGGGCGACTACCTGGCAATTGTGACTCTGGGCTTTGGGGTAGTGTTCGCCCAATTGGCCCTCACCCTTGACCGGGTGGAAGTGCCCTGGTATGACGGCTCTATCAACGTCACCGGCGGCACCAACGGCATCGTCAAACTTGATCCACTTGGCCTCTTCGGTTTTCAACTGTCCAGCGTCACGCACTATTTTTATGCCCTGCTGATCTGGCTGGCGATTGTATTGATCATCGTTCACCGGCTGAACCAATCACACTTAGGCCGGGGCTGGCGTTCGATGGGCGAGGACGCCCTGGCGGCCGAGACGATGGGCATGCCGACGCGGCGGCTAAAATTGTTCGCCTTCTCCTGCGGGGCCGCCATTGCCGGAATCAGCGGCGGCATCTTTGCCGCCTGGCAACGGAGCGTGTTCCCGCAAAACTTCAGCACCGACATCCTGATCACCCTTTACGCCATGATGGTGCTGGGCGGCATCAGCAACCTGGGCGGCGCGGTGCTGGGCGCGGTGGTGCTGGCCGTCACGCCCGAACTTCTCCGTAGCCCCGAATTATCGCGCCTGCTTTTTTACGCCACGCTGGTGTTGGGGCTGTTGCTATTGATGAAGCCCAGACGAAACGGCCTGATCGTGTTGGTGAGTGTCATTGTATTGGGATTCGTTGTGCGCTGGATTGCCGGAGCGACGATCCCTGATCTCCTCTCATCGCCCACCATCGAAGTCGCCGCCGAGTCCATCTCCACCGGCCTGGATCGCGCCTCGCAACAATTTGGCATCTACGTCCAGCAATGGATTCTGTTGTTGAAGGAGCCGCTCCTGCCGGGCAACGTGGCTTTCGCCGTTTCAATTCCAGCCCTGCTGGGCCTGTCGCGCATGAAACCGGGCAACCTGCGATTGATCCTCACCATTCCGGCGATCTATCTTCTCGTCTTCGTCTGGGAAACGCGGTTGGCCGCCGAACCGGCCGTCACCCGTCTCCTGCTCATTGGCGGCTTGCTCGTGGTTTTGATGATCTTCCGCCCCAACGGTTTGCTGGGCAAGCGCAAGGTGGAGATCGTTTGATGGCGCTTCTCGAATTCACCAACATCTCCAAACACTTCGGCGGCCTGCAAGTCATCAAGAATTTTTCGTTTGAAGTTAATCAGGGCGAGATCGTCAGCATCATCGGCCCGAACGGCGCCGGCAAGACGACCGTCTTCAATTTAATCACCGGCATCTACATGCCCGACGAGGGCCAGATCAATTTTGAAGGCCAGAGCCTGCTTGGCCTCGAGCCGCACCAGATCTGCAAACACGGCATTGCCCGCACCTTCCAACTCCTGCGTCTGTTCCTCAACATGAGCGTGCGCGAGAACGTGATGTCGGCGGCTTACTCGCGCACCCACGCCAATTTGCTGGAGATCGTCTTTCGCACGCCGAGCTTCAAGCGTGAAGAGGATCGCATTCGGGCGCTGGCAGAGGAGAAGTTGAGCTTCTTTGGCGAACGGCTGGCCGGTACATTTGATCAGCTGGTGTACAGTCTGCCCTACGCCAACCGCCGCCAGGTGGAAATGGCCCGGGCCATGGCCACCGAGCCGAAGATTCTTCTATTGGACGAGCCAGCCGCCGGAATGAACCCGAACGAGACGCAGGAGATCACCCACCTCATCGGTGAATTGCGTTCGCGGGGTGGCTACACCATCCTCGTCATCGAGCACGACATGCAAGTCGTCGAAGGCATCTCCGACCGCGTCATCGCCCTCGATTACGGCGAGAAGATCGCCGAAGGCTCTTATCACGATGTGGCGACCAACGAGCGCGTGATTGAGGCGTACCTGGGCCGGAAACACGCCGCGCGGGCGAAATGAATAAGGCTGTTGGATGGTCATGCGAAAACTACCCGACCATCTGACTACTTGACCACTCGACCAACCGACCAACCGACCCTATGGCCACTCCGCTTCTGCGCCTCACCAACCTCAACACTCACTACGGCCCCAGCCACATTTTGCAAGATGTGAACATGGAGATTTACGAGGGCGAGATTGTGTGCCTGCTGGGCGGCAACGGCGCGGGCAAGACGACGACTCTCAAGACAGTGCTAGGCTTGGTGAAACCCACCAGCGGCGCGGTCGAATTTCATGGCGAGCCGGTGCAAGAGCGCACCACCTCGTATCGCATCGAACGCGGCATGTCGGTGGTGCCGGAGAACCGACGCATCTTTGGCCCGATGACGGTGATGGAAAACTTGCAGATGGGCGCTTACCTGCGCAAAGACCCGGCCGGCATCAACGAAGATTTGGAGCGGGTGTTGACACTCTTCCCGCGCCTCAAGGAACGGCTGAACCAGGCCGGCGGCACGATGAGCGGCGGCGAACAACAAATGCTGGCCATGGCCCGCGCTCTCATGGCCCGCCCACAACTCCTGCTCATGGATGAGCCTTCGATGGGCCTGGCTCCGCTCCTCGTCGAGCAGAATTTCGACATCATCCAGCAGATCAACAAGCAGGGCACGACGATCTTCGTCGTCGAGCAGAACGCCAGCATGGCCCTCTCGATTGCCAATCGCGGCTACGTTTTGCAAACAGGCCGGGTTGTGCTGGCCGACGAGGCTGAGAATCTACTGAATAATGAGTTGATGCGCAAAGCGTATTTAGGGCGGTAGAATCAAACCACCACAAAGTCACGAAGACACCAAGTTACACAAAGTTGTCTTGGTGAAACTTAGGGCCTTTGTGTCTTCGTGGTAATACATGGCTTCCAAAGGAGCTCAATGTCGTTCCGCGAAAAATTTCCCATCTTTCAGAAGAAGACCTATTTGAATAGCTGTTCTCAGGGCGCGCTCTCGACCGATGTTCAGAGTGCCTATCAGACCTACCTCAACGACTGGGACGAGAAAGGCTCGCCCTGGGAATTGTGGGTGGAGAAGAGTGAGGCCGCCCGCCAGGCGTTCGCCGCCCTGATCAACGCCGACCCGAACGAAGTGGCCGACTGCACTTCGGTGTCGGCTGGGGTGAGCGCCGTCGCCAGCGCCCTCGATTTCAGCGGCCAACGGAACGAAGTAGTGATGAGCGACTTCGAGTTCCCCACCATCGGCCAAATCTGGCACGCTCAGGAGAAGCGCGGGGCAAAAGTGGTTCACGTGCCTGCCGCCGGCAACATCATTCCGATGGAACGCTTCGAGGCGGCCATCACCGAGCGCACCAGGATCGTCTCCATTACTCACGTTTGCTTCCGCAACGGCTCGCGGCTGGATGTGCCAGCCATCGTCGAACTGGCGCACCGTAAAGGCGCGCTGGTGCTGTTGGATGCTTATCAGGCGCTCGGCACACTGCCGATTGATGTGAAGAAGTTGAAGGTGGACTTTTTGGCGGGCGGCGTGCTCAAGTATTTGCTGGCCTCCGCCGGGCTGGCCTTCATGGTTGTCCGCAAAGATTTAGTGCCGGGGCTGAAGCCGACGACGATGGGCTGGTTCTCGCAGGCCAACATCTTTGCCATGGACATTTACGCTAACACGCCCTCGCCCACCGCCCGCCGCTTTGAATCCGGCACGCCGCCCGTGCCGAACATTTACGCCGGGCTGGCCGGAATGAAACTCATCCAGTCGGCGAGCATCGAGAAGATAGAAAGCCACATCCAGGAGATCACGGGCGCGATCAAAGAAGGCGCACTGCAACATGGCTTCAACCTCGTCACTCCGCTCGACCCGGCCAAACACGGGGCGCTGATCTGCCTGCGCTCCCCTTCGGGCAAGGTGGACTTGCTGGTCAAGCGTCTCGAAGCCGACGGCGTCGTCACTTCCAGCCGCGACAACAACCTGCGAATCTCACCGCACTACTACAACAACCAGAGAGATGTGGATGTGCTGATGGATTGTTTGATGAAGCATAAGGAATTGTTGGTGTAGCCTCTGGGATGAACTACCCGCCGAACGAATGACTTACTACGTTTATGAATACCTGAGAGTGGAAAATAACAAAGGCGCTCTCATGGCCGTCATCCACAAGGCGGACTGCCGCTGGTGCAAAGATGGGCAGGGCCACCCTCAAAACGCCGGCAAGCCCGCCGGGCTGAGACGGTGGCACGGGCCGTATCAAACAATGGCCGAAGCGCGAAGAGTGGCGAAGCAAATCGGCGGCAAAGCGCTTTCATGCGCCCATTGTCTTCCCCGCTAACTTCACGATTTCCTCAACCTCAAACCCGGCCGGCTCGCCTTGATTGATTGCCGCCGCTTCGGCCTCGGCCAGGTGCGCGTCTTTGAACCCGGCTCCGCTGAAGACACAGACGACTTTCTCATGGGATTGAATCAACCCGCGAGTGAGTAGTTCAGGGATGGCCGTCACCGGCGCCGCCGAGGCCGGTTCCACCCAAATCCCCTCTTCGCGCCCGAGGCGGCCCTGCATCGCCATCACCTCTTCATCCTTCACGCCCATTACCGCCCCGCCCGACTCGCGCACCGCCGCCAGCGCGTGATCGCCAGTGAAGGCGACATTGATGCCGGAGATTTTTGAGTTGGCGTAAGGTAAAGATGGAACGTGCTTCGCCTCAGCCCGAAACGCTTCGAGCAGTGGCGGCGCGTTCACCGATTGCACGCCGATCATGCGCGGCAACTTTGAGATCACCCCCGCCCGCTTCAACTCAAGCCAGCCCCGCCACTGGGCGGTGAACATGTCGCCGCCGCCCACCGGGGCGACGACGACATCCGGCGCGCCGGGCAGGCGAGTTGCGATCTCATACGAGATCGTCTTGATGCCTTCGAGAATGTAGGGATTGATCGGCGCCCACACAAAGCCAAGATAGTAATTCAGCCGGGCCGCCACTTCGGTGAGCAGGTTGCGAAGCGCCTCCGGCCCTTGCCCGAAGATGCCCTTGACCGGAAGCACCTGCGCGCCAGTTGCCAGCGCCTGCCGCAGTTTGGCTGGCGGGTTGCCGGGTTCGAGCAGGATGAGGCATTTCAGCCCGGCGGCGGCGCAGTAGGCCGAGATGGCTGAGGCCGAGTTGCCGGACGAAGCAGTGAGCATGCCTTTGGTTTCAGCATCAATCGCCAGCGCCACCGCCAGCGCCGCCGCCCGATCCTTGAAAGCGCCGCTTGGGTTTCGACCTTCGTTCTTGAAGTACAGGTTTTCGAGTCCGAGCGCCAGCCCGATTCGGCGCGAACGAATCAGCGGCGTGTCGCCTTCGCCCAGAAACGGGATGGGCGAAGAGACGGGCATCAAGGCGCGATACCGATCCAGGCCGGGGCCGGGTTGAACGGTTCGGAGGGTGTTGACGGCTTCACCGTCGTAGTCGGGTCGTAGGATGCCGCCGCAGGTTGAGCATCGGCCTAGCGCGCCAAATGGAACTTCGCGTGAGCAGTCGGAGCAGAGAATTTTCATAAGCACATTAACCGCAAGACGCAACCCCGCAAAGAGAAGCGGGGCAGGCAAGCGCAAAGATTACTATTTCTTCTTCGCGTCCTTCGCGCCTTCGCGTTGAAAATTTCCTGCCAGCAATTACGCCGGAACCAACGCCAACACCCTCAGCGGACTCCCGGAGCCGTTCACAATCTTCAACGGCGCGGTGACGAGCATGGCTCCGGTGGGCGGTAGTTGATCAAGGTTGCACAGGCTGGCCAGGCCAAACTTGCCGTTGCCGTGCATGATGCCGTGATTGGGGAACGGCGGGTTAAACTTGCCGGCTTGCCCGGCATCGGTGCCGATCGTCTCGACGCCAACGCCAAGAACATCACGCTCCTTCGCCAAAAACTCCGAGGTGGTTTGATGGAAACCTGGCGTGTGGGGGCCTTCCCCGTCGGCGTTCAGGAAGGCGGCTTTGTCGTTGCCGCGGCTGGCCCAGCCGGTCTGCAACAAGACCCAGGCTCCGGCCGGAATAGCGCCGTTTTTAGCTTCCCAGGCTTTGACGCCGTCAATGGACAGCAGGAAATCTGGGTCTTTGGCTACTTCGGCCCGGACATCAATCACACAGGCCGGGCCGACAAAGCGGCGCGGTTCGATCGTATCTGTGGAATTGTTGGGCAAATCCTTGCCCGTGACCCAGTGGATCGGGGCGTCAAAGTGAGTGCCCGTGTGTTCGCCGAGGTGGAGGGTGTTCCAATACCAACCCGGGCCTTTGTCGTTATAACGCGAAATCTCGGTCATAGTCAAACCGGGTGAAGGCGCAAACATCGGCGGCAGATCGATCACCGGAGTATCTGGGCCGAGAGGTTGGGTGAGGTCCACCACTTTGACCTTGCCCGAGGCCAGGTCGGCAAGCAGATCGGTAATAGAAGACATGATTTTCTCCTTGGGGATAAAAGGGTTTCAAAAAGTCTGAGAATACCAGACGAGATAACCGAGACAAGCGGTCATCAGCAAGACACAGGCTATCCAGTCGTTGCGAGTGAAGTGAATGGAGCGCAAATAGGTGCGGGTTTTATCGAGGCCAAAGGCTCGCAGTTCCATGGCGATGGCAACTTCGGTCGTGCGCCGAAGCGCCCGCAAGACGAAAGGCAACATCACCGGAATCAGACGGATGATCTTCCGCAAACTGCCATCCAGTTCCAACCCACGCGCCGCCTGGCTGTCGTAAATTCTGACCAGTTCACGTTCCAACACCGGGAAAGTTCTCAAGGACAACCCAAACAGCAGGGCGTAGCGATAAGGCAGTTTGAAGGCGACAAAAGTCAGGGCCAGATCGGTCGGATGAACCCACATAAAGAACTGCAAACACACGGTCACAATAAAAATGATTCGGAACATGACGGTGAAGGCAATGCCAAATCCGTTGAGATGCAAAGCGGCCGGCCCGAGACGTGCAAAGACCGGGCCGTCCGCGTAAAGTAACTGCAAGATCACGACGGCGATTGTGACCGGGATCATCGCCTGGGCCAGCGGCCAGTAGCGCCGGATGTCCAGCCCCGCCGCCAGCGAAACCAGAATCACCAGCCCAATGCCAGCCGCCAGGAGCGCCGGTTGCCGGGTGACAATGGACAGGATCATCATCGCCAGGAACCAGAGCAGTTTACTGCGCGGGTCCAGCCGGTGAACAACATTATCCTTATACGTGTAGGGTGTAATCAGTGGCATAGCGTTTACTAAGCCAGGCCGGCCATTGATTGTGCGGGCCGGCGCTGGCTTCATTGTACAACGAGTGTAACGAGTGTAACGAGTGTCAGTTGACCACACCCGATTTGCGAATGCCTTCGGCGATCAGCTTGCCGAAAATACCAGCCAAAATGATCGCGGCCACGTTGGTGTAGGTCTGGAACTGGATGGTGACGCCCCACGGCAATTGAAAGATCGTATGCACGAAATAGGTCATCGGCGCGTAACCAATAAACACAGTAGGCACGAGCACGGCAAACCAGTGCCACCACTTGCGCATGGAGAACCGGCGCGTCAAGAACACGGCGACGATCGGGTAGACGATGTTGTTGAAGATAAACCCGCCGGCCACCGGTGTGCTACCCGTGACCACGGCGAACAGAGCATTGGTCAGCCCGGTGATCCATGCGCCAGGCAAGCCAAAGAAGATGGCCGATAACATCGAAACGATCGAGTGAGTGCCGCCTGCAAACGGGAACCAGGTCCCGCCGGTCAGGGTTGTGTCTACCCGCTCCATGATCCCGGCATTGATGATGGTCATCACCACCCCCAGGATCACGCCGCCTACCAGCGATTTAACGCTGAAGTCAAAGTATTTATTTTGAGCAATGCTGATCGGCTCTTCGCCGCCGAATTTCGTAGTGTTCATTGCGGTTGTCATGGTCTGCCTCCTCTGGCGACTATTGAAAAGAAATAGTGCAACGACGATTTGACGAAATCCATTTACCGATTTGAATCGAATAGGCTCATCTCCCTTCTCCGGCCCGGGTCTGAGCAGTCAAGATCAGGTCCCCCAGCTCGTGCACGCTGGTGATATGGGTATGCAAATCGAGGGCCTTGAGCAACTCAAACTGATCGGGGATCAGAATACCGGCTGTGTCCAATTCGTCCAGGTGACGATGCAGTTCCCCGGTTGGCACATCCAACCGGATCCGGCCACCCGACACCACCACCGAGCGCCGGGAGTAACGCAACACCAACTCAATGTCATGGGTGATGATCAAGACGGTAGCCCCGGAGCGATTCCGGTCGGCCAACATGCGCATGATGTCATGGGTCTCGGCGTAATCCAGACCGGTGCTCGGTTCATCCACGACGAGAATCGGCGGGCTGTGGACAAAGATGGAAGCCAGCGCCAAACGTTGGCGCTGACCACGGCTCAACCGGTAGGGGTGAGTGTCGGCGTAGACAGACAACCCCAACTGTTCCAGCACGGCCATCACCCTGCCCTTGATTTCGGTGACCGGCACGCGGCGAATTTTCAAGGCAAACGCCACTTCCTCATAAACCGAGTTGGAGAAAATCTGGTAGTCCGGATCCTGAAACAAATAGCCCACTTGATCTGAAAGGCGGGCGATGGAGGAGGCCGCGATGTCCCGGCCCTGCAATAAAACGCGACCCCTGGTGGGGCGAAGCAGGCCAATGAGGTGTTTGGCCAGTGTCGTCTTACCCGCGCCGTTCTCGCCGACGATCGCCATAAATTCACCCTGGCCAATAGTCAGGCTCACCTCACTTAACGCGGTCTGACCGGTAGGATAGACATGGGCCAAGCGCTCGATTTGGATTTCTGCCGGGGCAACAGTTTCCACCGGGCGAGGCGGTTGGGCCGCAGTCATTTCCCGGGCCAACCCATTAAGCAGTGGCCGGTACTGCTCGGCCGTGCCGGCAATGTCCAAGTCCAGCGGACAGGGTGGATAGCCGTGAGACTCCAGATAGTGATGCAAGCGGGCCGGGGCCGGAATCCGGAGGCCGCTGGTGAAGACGGCCCGATCGGCAAAGAAAGCCTTAGGCTCGTCAAGGTGCACGATTTCGCCGTGTTCCAACAGCACAATGCGGCTGGCGTAGCGGGCCACGTCACTCAATCGGTCATCGGCAACGATGATCGTCTTGCCTTTATCCCGGTTGAGTTGAAGCAGATGATCGTAGATCTGTTTGCGGCCCACCGGATCAAGTTCGGCCGTCGGCTGATCCAGGATCAGCAAATCGGTGCGCATTGCCAGAACGCAGGCCAGTACCACCCGTTGCATTTGCCCGCCGGAAAGCAAATCCGAGTTGCGATCATCGAAGCCCTGCATCCCCACTTGGGCCAACGAACCGGCAATGCGCGCCAACACTTCGCCCGGCGGGAGAGTCATATTCTCCGGCCCGAAGGCCACATCGTCTTTGACGGTCAGGTTGAAGAGTTGATATTCCGGGCTTTGCAGGACGAAGCCGCACAACCGGGAGACTTGAGCCAACCGCATGGTGTTTAGCTCTTGGCCGTCAATCTTGACCTGGCCGGCATAGGTTCCCTCAATGGAATGAGGAATGACGCCGGTCAGCGCATAGCACAACGTAGTCTTGCCACTGCCCGCCGGGCCGGTGAGGATGATAAATTCGCCCGGCTCCACATCGAGAGAAATTTTGCCCAGGCTAGGTCGTTGCGCGGCAAAGTATTTGAAACTTTCGATGCGGGCTTCAAGAATTGGCATTTGGAATTGAACTCAGGCTGGAGCCAGCGCCAACACTCTCAGCGGACTGCCGGAACCTTCCACAATCTTGAGCGGCGAGGCGATGACGATTGCGCCCGTCGGCGGCAGTTGATCAAGGTTGCGCAGGCTGGCCAGTCCAAACTTGCCCGCGCCGTGCATGGTGGTGTGATTCGGAAACGGCGGGTCGAACTTGCCGGCTTGCCCGGCGTCGGTGCCAATTGTTTCCACACCTACGCCCAGCACGTCGCGCTCGTAAGCCAGGAAGTGTGAGCAGTCTTTGTGGAAGCCCGGCGCGTGCGGCCCGTCTTCCTTCACGTTGAGGAACCTGGCCGGGTCGGTTCGTTTCCACCAGTCGGTTCGCAGAAGCACCCACGCGCCCGCCGGAATCCTGCCGTGCTCGCCCTCCCAGGCCAGCACTTGCTCGCGGGTGAGTAGGAAGTCTTCGTACATGGCCGACTCTTTGCTCATGTCAATCACGCAAGCCGGGCCGATGAACTTGTGAGCCGGGATCGTGTCGAGCGAATTGTTCGCCAAATCCTTGCCGGTCACCCAGTGAATGGGCGCATCGAAGTGCGTGCCGGTGTGCTCGCCCAGATGAATCGTGTTCCAATACCAGCCTGGCCCCTTGTCGTCGTAGCGTGAGATCACTTCGCGGCTGAAGCCGGGCGAGGGGGCAAAGATGGGCGGCAGGCCAATAACAGGCGTTTCTTCGCCCAGCGGCTGAGTCAGGTCAACCACTTTGACGCGGCCATTGTTGAGTTCTTCGACGAGGAGCGAGAGGACGGTGACGGGGGCCATAGTATTTTCTCAGGTTAGATTGTTGGGTGGTTGGGTGGTTAGGTTGTTGGGAGGCGGCTCGAACCACCTAGCCATCTAACCACCCAACAACCTATTTTTGACGTTCTTTGATATACCGGGCAAACCGGAATCCATTCTCCGGCAAAGACATGTCCATGCCGTAGTGATCCGGGCCGACCGCCTCAACTTTAGCGACGATGGTCGTCATTGTGTCCCCCTCAAAAGCGTCGGCGGCGGCTTCCATAAACTCGTACACGGTCTGGACGAGCGAGACTTTAGGGCAACCGGCGCCACGGGCAATGGCGGCCAAGTCGGTGACGCCGGAGGTGGTGTGGGAAGCGAAGCCGCCGGTGGAGAGCAAACTGCCATTGTCGAAGATGAGATGGGTGAGGTTGGGAGGCCGGTAGCGGGCCAGAGTCGCCAGCCCGCCCAGATTCATCAGCACCGAGCCGTCGCCGTCCATCACCACCACTTTCTCGTGTGGCAAACTGATCGCCAATCCCAAACCGATGGACGAAGCCAGGCCCATGGCGTGTTCGAGATAGAAGAAGTTCTCGCGGTGGCCGAGATCGTAAAGCTCTTGAGCGCACGCGCCCATGATGGTGACCACCAGCCGATCTTCAAGTTCGGGATACAGCGCTTTGATGCAGTCGGCGCGTTTCATGATTCGTCCTCCGAATCGGATCAGACCTCACAGGTCTCTTAAGACCTGTGAGGTCTGATCCAAGCCTAGTCCTCCATCAGGTCGCGGGTGAGGAGAAGCGCTACCGGCGAAAGCGAACTGTTGGCGAAGGTAACGGCCTCTTTGATCTGCTTGCCAACTTTGGCCGGGTCGCGGGCGTATTCAAACGGCAGGCCGAGAGCGCGCAGGACCGGCTCGGTGTGAATGCCGCCCTGAGTGTGCCAGGGATACGGCTCGCCCCAGTGCCCGCGCACGGCGATGAGCATCGTCAGCGGCACGCGATACGACATCGCCAGCGACACGATGCCGTTGATGCTGGCCAGGAAGCCGTGATTTTGCATGAGCAGGAGGTGGGGCTTGCCTGCAAAATGCGCCCCGGCGGCAACGCCGATGGCCTCTTCTTCCTTCGCCACTTCTAACAAACACATCTCCGGGTCATCGTCGGCTAATTGCAAAAGATAGACTAGCCACGTTTCGGGCAAAGCCGTAATAAAGCGGACGCCGGAGTCCTTAATGCCCTGATAGACGGCTTTTGAGTTGTCACGAGAGACGGTCATGGGTTGGAGATTGGAGATTAGAGATCAGAGAATTAGACGCTTCGCGTGGAGAATTCTCTAATTCTCCAATCGTTCTTCTATGCCGCCATCGCCGGGACTTTCGGCAAGTGGGTCATCGCTTCATCCACCATCGCCTGCGGATACTCGTAGTCTTCCAGCTTCCCGTGATGGTACGCTTCATAAGCCGTCATGTCGAAGTGCCCGTGCCCCGACAGGTTGAAGGCAATTACCTTCTTCTCCCCTGTCGCCTTGCACGCCAACGCCTCATCTATCGCCACTCGAATCGCATGGGCTGACTCCGGCGCCGGAATAATCCCTTCCGCCTTCGAAAACTGCACTGCCGCCTCAAACGTCGCCAATTGCTTCACCGCCCGCGCTTCAATGTCGCCGTGCTCCACCAGCGCGCTCACGCTCGGCGCCATCCCGTGATACCGCAACCCGCCCGCATGTATCCCCGGCGGGATGAAAGTATGGCCTAACGTATGCATCTTCACGATGGGGGCCATCGCCGCCGTGTCCCCATAATCAAACGTGTACTGGCCCCGCGTCAGGCTGGGGCACGACGCCGGTTCGACCGCGATCACTTTCGTCTTCCGCCCGTCGCTGAAGTTCTTCCACAGGAACGGGTAGGTGAACCCGGCGAAGTTGCTCCCCCCGCCGGCACAGCCGATGACCATGTCCGGGTACTCCCCGGCCATGTCCATCTGCTCCAATGCTTCCAGGCCGATGACCGTCTGGTGCATCAGAACATGCCCCAGCACCGACCCCAGACTGTACTTCTTGGCCCCGTTAGACGTCGCCGCCACTTCCACCGCTTCCGAAATCGCCATCCCCAACGAGCCGGGCGTGTCCGGCGTCTGGGCCAGGACACTCCGGCCATATTGCGTCCGGTCGGTCGGGCTGGCGTAGACGTCCGCTCCGAAGTTCTCCATGATGATCCGCCGGTAGGGTTTCTGGTGGTAGCTGACCTTGACCATGTAGATTTCCAAGTCCAGGCCGAAGAAGTTGCAGGCCATCGCTAAAGCACTGCCCCACTGGCCGGCCCCGGTTTCGGTGGTCAGGGCTTTGGTGCCGGCTTCTTTGTTGAAGAAGGCCTGGGCGACGGCGGTGTTGGGTTTGTGGGAGCCGACCGGGGAGACGCCTTCGTACTTGTAGTAGATGTGGGCCGGGGTGTCGAGCATCTTCTCCAGGCGGACGGCGCGGAACAGGGGGGTAGGCCGCCAGAGTTTGTAGACGTCGCGGACGGGTTCGGGAATCTCAATCCAGCGGTCGGGGGAGATTTCCTGCATGATGATGTTCATGGGGAAGAGGACGCCGAGGAAGTCGGGGGTGACGGGTTCCATCGTGCCGGGGTGCAGGACGGGTTGGGGCGGAACCGGCAGGTCGGCGTTGATGTTGTACCACGCTTTCGGTAGCTTGCTCTCGTCGAGAATATATTTGTATTGGTCGCTCATGG
>JACPWC010000043.1 GCA_016197225.1 Chloroflexota bacterium | reverse complement strand
GGTGCGAACGGCGCCCAGTCTGCAAGCCGCCTGTGACAAGCTGGTGCAAATGGCTAACGACGCCGGGGGACACGACAACATCACTGCTGTTCTTATCGAGTACAGCCCGTAGCGATCACCGTAAGCTCACAAAGACCCTGCCATGCCACCGCCCATGCCCGATCTCTACGCCAGCCTGGGCGTAGCGCGCTCCGCCACTCAGGATGAAATCCGGCAAGCATTCCGGCAGACCGCCCGCCGTTTTCACCCCGACACCAACCCCGACCCTTCGGCCTCCGACGAGTTCAAACTCGTCTCAAACGCCTACGACATCCTCAGTGACCCTCAACGCCGCGCGGAATACAACGGCCTCTTCGACGCCGGCGGCATGCCCCTGTTCGTCCCGCAAGTCATTCCCAGCCGCAATACAATGGGCCACCTCAAAGAACCGCAGGTTGTCTACTTCCTGGTAGACATTCGCGCCACCCTCTGGGCCAACCTGCCCACGCCGCCCCTCAACGTCTGCCTGGTCATAGACCGGTCTAACTCAATGCAGGGGCCGCGCCTGGAGCAAGTCAAGTCGGCGGCCAAACAAATCATCGAAGGCCTCAATGCCAACGACACGTTTTCGGTGGTGGCCTTCAGCGACCGGGCCGAGGTCATCATCCCGGCTCAACAAATGACGAACAAGGCCGCCATCCTGAACAAAGTCAGTTCCATCAACCCCAGCGGCGGCACCGAAATCCTGCAAGGCCTGCTGGCCGGCCTGCTCGAAATCCAGCGCAACCTGAATCCCAAATCGGTCAATCACCTCATTCTGCTGACCGATGGCCGGACTTATGGCGACGAAGACAACTGCCTGCTGCTGGCGACTCTGGCCGAGAGTGACGGGGTCACCGTCAGCGGGCTGGGAATTGGGGATGAGTGGAACGACTCGTTTCTGGACCAACTGGCCGGGGCCACCGGCGGCGAGTCGCGTTACATTAGTTCGCCCAGCGTCGTCACCCGCCTGCTCACCGAGCAGGTTCGGGGCATGGGCGGCACGCTGGCCCAGCGGCTTCGCCTGCAAGTGACGTGCGACCCCGGCGTGACTCTGCGCTCGGCCTTCAAAGTGTCGCCGCAGGCCCAGCCGGTGCCGCTGGACTTGCAACCATTGCGAATCGGCTCTCTGCAACGCGAAGAGCCGGTCTCGGTTCTGCTGGAATTTTTGGCGCAGGTTGGCGAGGGCGGCCTGCAAAATTTGGCCCGCCTGACCGTGTTGGGCGACGTGCTAAGTTTAGGCCGCCTCGACGAACGCTACATGCTGGACTTGCAGATGAAGCTGACTGATTCGGCGGAAGTGACTCCGCCGCCCCTTGCAATTGTGAACGCATTGGATAAACTTACTCTATACCGGCTTCAGGAGAAAGCCTGGGCCGCCGTGGACGAAGGCGACGTGCTGAAAGCCACCACCCGGTTGGAAATGCTGGCTACCCGCCTGATCTCCGACGGTGAAGGCGAACTGGCCAAGGTGGCCCTGGCCGAAGCCTATCGCCTGGGCCAGACCCGGCAAATTTCTGCCGAAGCTCGAAAACGAATCAAGTATGGAACGCGGGCGCTGATCGCTCCGCCAAAAGCAAAGACGTGATTATCTGCTCCAATTGCAAGCATGCTGAATATCCCGGCACACTGTTTTGCAGTGATTGCGGCGCGAGGCTATGGGAAAGCTCGGAAGATGAGACGGCTCACCTTACGGATAGCCTGAAGGAGACCACGCAAAAATTGCGCTCCGAACTGCTTCCCGGCGTCACGGCCCCCATGGCCGGCCACGTTGCCATTCACATCCACGGCTCAGCCGACCGCATCCAGCTTGCCGGAAAGTCTGAGTATCTTCTTGGCCGCGCCGATCCCAAGAATGACGCCGAGCCGGATGTTGACCTGGGCCTTTACAATGGACAGCAAATGGGCGTCTCCCGCCGCCACGCCACCTTGCTCTACAACGAATTCGGCCTGAGCATCGTTGACCTGGGTAGCACCAACGGCACGCTGGTCAATGGCCGCCTGCTCGGCGCGGGCAAAATGCAAATGCTCAAAGACGGCGACGAAGTCAAACTCGGCAAGCTGGCGTTCAACGTCTACTTCAATCCGGAAAACCAAAAATAACACCCTGTCAGGAGTTTGCTCATGGCCATCACTGTGTTGTTGCACATCAACAACGAAGACCCGATCCTCTGCGAAATTGACCAGATGCCGTCGCCGACCGACCTCATTGTCATTGGCAAGAACCCGCGCCGTCGTGACGGCAAAGACCTGATCAACCTGGTCGCCAACGTCACCACCGTCATCTGGCCTATCAACCGCATGAACTTTATCGAGATCATGCCGACCGACGAAGAAGAGAAGGTCATCTCGTTCGTCCGAGAGTAGAGACGTTGCAACGCAACGTCTCGGCAAAGCCACTATGCCTGAACCTCGCGAGTCTCACCGCATCCTCGTCGTTGACGACGAGCCGCGGATGATCCGTTTCATTCGCATGAACCTGGAGCTGGAAGGTTACGCCGTCTTCGAGGCGGGTGACGGCCTCAAAGCCCTGCAACAGGTGCGCGACACCCTGCCCGATCTGGTGATTCTCGACGTGATGATGCCCGAACTGGACGGCTTCGAGACTCTGCGCGCCCTGCGCGAGTTCTCCAGCGTGCCGGTGGTCATGCTCACCGCGCTCGGCGAAGAAGACGACCGGGTGCGCGGCCTGGAACTGGGGGCCGACGATTATGTGACCAAGCCTTTCAGCCCGCGTGAACTTGTCAGCCGGGTCAAGGCCGTTTTGCGCCGCACCGAGTCGCCGGCTCCGGCGCAAAAGGCGGCTATCAAAGTGGACAATCGCTTGCAAATTGACTTTGACCGGCGGGAAATTTTTGTCGAAGGCAAGCTGGTCAAACTGCGCCCCACCGAGTTTCGTCTCCTTTATCATCTGGTGAGCAACGCCGGCTGGGTGGTGCCGCACGATCAACTGCTGGCGAAGGTATGGGGCTACGAATATCGCGACGAGACCCACTACCTGCGGCTCTACATCAACTACCTGCGCCAGAAGCTGGAGAAAGACCCGGCCCACCCGGTCTACATCCTCACCGAGCGCGGCGTGGGCTACCGCTTTGTAGATTTGAAAAACGACGGGAGCAAATGACGACTGGCGAATGACGAAAGGCAACCTAAAAGGCCATTCGTCATTTTGCATTCGTCATTGCCATTTTCCATGTCCCGCATTCTCAAAATCGTCGTCACCGGCCCGTTTGGCGCCGGCAAGAGCCAGTTCGTCAAAACCATCAGCGATATTCCGCTGGTGTCCACCGAGCGCAAAATCAGCCGCCGCGAAAAGGGCATGAAAACTCAGACGACGGTGGCCATGGATTATGGCCGGGCCGAAATCGGCGACGATATTTTGCACCTCAACGGCACGCCGGGCCAGGTCCGCTTCGACTTCATGTGGGACATTCTCAGCCGCGAGATGCACGGCCTGGTCATGGTGGTCGACTCGACCGCCCACGACACCTTCCCCGACGTGCGAGCCATGCTCGACGAGTTTCTGGCTCCCAAAGCCGTGCCGCATATTGTGGCCGCCAACAAGCAAGACCTGGCCGACGCCGTCCACCCCGAAAAGCTTCGCCGCGCCCTGAATCTTCACCCCGATACGCCCATCCTGCCCTGCACTGCCTCCCACAAAACCAGCGTCCGCTTTGTTCTCAGCCAGTTGGCCGAGACGATCCAGTAACAACGCGGAGCGCGTGGACTACACCTTCGCCGAGCGCCCTTATGGTCGCTACAGCCGGTCACTGCTGTTGAACGTGCCGGTGGAGCCGGACAAGGCCGAAGCCCACTTCGACAACGGCCTGCCCACCCTCAAACTGCCCAAGGTTGTAATCTGGCTTACACACATGTAGAGCGATTTGCCAAATCGCTCTACAATTTTCAGGCCACGCTCACAAAAAACTCTTGCTCAATGGATTCCGCCGTTGGCCGCTCGCCACAGCGCATGAAGCCGGCGAGTAAAGGGTGCGCTTCGCGAATTAGCTCGTACATGCGGGCGGCAACGCGACGGACGGAGAAGTGGGCGTTGGGGGCGGTGCGTAGTTCGCAGAAGGCGAAGGCTTCGCGCAGGTTGAGGGTCATCAGCAGGCGGCGATTGAAGGCGTTGGGGATGACGTAAGAGGCCTCCTCAGGGAAATCGGCGGCGAGGGCTTGATACGTTTCAGCCGCCATTTGCATGGCGGCCTGATACTCGGCGTTGAAACCGGCGGCCTCAAATGCAGACGGCGTGGCCCAGCCCAGGCCGGCGGCGAGGCGTTGCGGCGTTTGAGTCATCATCCGATGACGCTTCACTTCAAAGTAAGCGCCCTGATCCATCCATGAATCGAAGGTATAAGTGACGTGCTCCAGTTCGCGGAGCGGGGTGTCGTACTTGTCCAGCTTCCCCAACGCTTCGGCGGCCAAACCGGCGCGCTCTTGATCGGTCATGGCGCGCACGGCGGTCATGGCCTCGGTGAACGACATTCCGCCGAATCGGTAGAGAACAGCGGCCAGGAATTTATTTTCGCCATCTCGGTCGTAGTCAACCAGCGTCAGCCAGTTGGAAGTTGACGAAGGACGAATGACGGGCGACGGACGTTCCGTCGTCCATCGTCCGTCGTCCATCGTCGGCAATTCAGCCAGATACGGCACTCTCTCCGCATACTTCACTAGCGTCGGCGTTTCGCCGAGGGCGACGCGCTTGACCTCTTCGCCGATCTCGCGCACTTCTTCAAGCGGGTGCGAGAGCATTTTGCGAATGGCGTTTTCGAAGACGCGGGCGTTGGCCGTCATGCCCAAATTGGCCAGCGCGGCGGCGGGCAGGATGAAGCGGCAGTTGTCCACGTATTTGGAGCGGATGCGGCCATCATATCTTGCTTCGCTCTCGTTCTCTTTGCGCGGGAATTGAGTTTCGACCCAGCGCCTGACTGGGGCCAGCGACTCGCGATAAACGTTGAACAGCCGGGTGCAGGTTTGCTGGTAGAGTTCGGCGCGTTGAGAGTCGGCGATGACGCGCGGGGTGTAGAAACCGTCCGGGTCCCATTTTTGGTAGCGAGTGGATTTTTCGGTGTAGGAGGCAAGGCGGTTGGACTCGATGCACTCGATAGCGAGCCGCGAGACGTTCTCGAAGGCGATGTGCAAAACGGCGTGCTCGGCCACCGAGGCGTGGCCGTAGCCGACCACCCACTTTTCGTGAAACCTGGCCGACTCGGCGTCGCTCAACTCGGCGGCAATCTCGCGGAAGGATTCGGGACTGCGCGAGGTTTTGGCGAAGGTGACGGCGATGGTTTCGGGGCTGAGATGTTTGGGTGAGAGAAGGTAAATGTCGCGTTGAGGCACGGTAAGAATTCAGAAGCCAGGAGTCAGGAGTCAGAATATTCTGGCTACTGACTTCTGACTCCTGACTCCTGCGATGTCAGGATTTCCCTTGCGCTTCGAATATCTCGGTGTATCTGAGCAACCAACTCGCTCACGCCGTTGAATTTTTGCTCCGGGCGCAGGCGGGCAATGAAGTCGAGTGTTAGACTTTGGCCGTAGAGGTCGCGGTTGAAATCGAGCAGGTGGGCTTCGACGGTGGGTTGGGCGTCAGTTTCAAAGGTGGGGCGCACGCCGATGTTGGCGACGGCGTTGACGGCTTCACTGCCGATCCGGGCTTTGCAGGCGTACACGCCGCGCGCCGGGTAAGCCTGTTCGTCCCAGAGTTGCAGGTTGGCTGTGGGGACGCCGATGGTCCGGCCCCGGCGGTTGCCTTCGACGACAAGGCCGTTGAGTTGGAAGGGGCGGCCCAAACAGTCGGCGGCTTCCCCGACGTTTCCGTCGGTCAGGGCCAGGCGCACACGGCTGGATGAAATCACGGCGTTGCCCGACATCATCGGTTCAACCACACGCACTTCGTAACCGTAGTTGCCGCCGCGCGCTTTCAGCCAGGCCACGTTGCCTTCGCGGTTGTGGCCGAAAGCAAAATCTGCGCCGCACCAGACCTCTTTGAAGTTGAGGGCGGCTTGCAGTCGTTCGACAAAATCGGCGGCGGTGATGTTGGCAACCTCATGATTGAACGGATGAGTCACAACCACGTCCACGCCCAGGGCCGCCAACTGTCCGGCTTTTTCTTCGGGCGTGTTGAGGTAGAAGGCGGGCCGCCGCCCGCGCAAGACGACGGCCGGATGCGGAAAGAAGGTGACGACGGCGGCGCGCATATCGCGTTGTTGCGCTTTGGCGACGAGGCCGCGAATGAGCGCCTGATGGCCGAGATGCACGCCGTCGAACGAGCCGAGGGTGAGCAGGGCCGGACGTTCGGGCGTTCCCAGTTCGGCCAGTGAATGAGCGTGAATCATGCGGTTGCTAAAACTTTCTTTGGCTTCCACTGCCCGCTGGCCGGGTCGGCCTCGACGATGGCGATCAGACAACCGTTGGGATCATAAGCGCGGCCCAGGCCTGAGCCTTGAGGCAGGTTTTGAATGGGAACCGGGTTGCCGTGCAGGATGCGGTTGGCCCCGGCGGCGTCAAGAGACACGACCGGCCAACTGCTCAGGGCGTGATCGGTGGGACGGATCAGCGTTGCGCCATTCCCAGCCTTGAAGGTGCTTTCGATGTGCGACAGTTCGTGGGCGTCTTCTAAGGTGAAGCCGCCGGCGGCGGTGCGGCTGAGGGCGGTGAGATAGCCGCCGCAACCGAGCGCCCGGCCCAAATCGTGCGCCAGCGAGCGAATATACGTTCCCGCCGAGCAGGTGATGTTGAGAGTGAGATCGGGCGATTGCCACGAAATCAGATCGAGGCCGTGAATGGTGACCGAGCGGGGAGCCAGGTTGGGCGTTTCGCCGTGACGGGCCATGTTGTAGGCGCGGCGACCACCCACTTGCACCGCCGAGAAAGCGGGCGGCACTTGCGAGATCGTTCCGCGAAAATTGGGCAGAGCCGATTCGATTTGATCAAGCCCCACAGTCACCAGACTCTGTTCCAGGAATTGGCCTTCGGCGTCGTAGGTGGTCGTGGTCTGCCCCAGCCGCACGGTGGCGCGATATTGTTTGTCGCCGCCGAGCAGATATTCGCTGATGCGCGTGGCCGTGCCCAGGCAGAGGATGAGCACGCCGCCGGCCATCGGGTCGAGCGTGCCGG